>NZ_BAAADA010000052.1:0-12543 GCF_039522005.1 Alkalibacterium indicireducens | reverse complement strand
GTTCTTGTGAAGACAACATTCTCAACACTCCTTCATTTTCGTAACGCTTACATACATTATACTAAAAACCCCCTATTCTATCTATTGAAATCATAGGTAGAATAGGGGTTTTTCAGCAGTCTCCTACATTGGCCTGGTCTTTAGGAACATCTATAAATAGTATTGGGAAAAATCATCATATAGTTCAAGAGGTAAGTCATCCTCAATATATCGTAGATGCTTTTAATGAATTATGGAATAGTTTAGACGATGAGAGGTGTCTATTATGGAAGAGCAATTAAAGAAAAATGATGATATTAATAATGTTTTTGAGATGATAAAAAAAGCTGAAATTAACATTAGTGTACCGCCAGAAGCTTCTGAAAGTGATAGGGGTTTATATAATCTTTTAATCGAAGGTACTGAAGAAAATGATTTAAGGAAAATTTATCGTTTTGTATATAGTGTGGAGATGGGGTGCGGCTTTTTCTCAAGCGAAACTAACAAGCTTAGGAGTGCATATGAAGAAGCTTTAGAAGAAGATAAGGACATTGTTGTTAGAATCCTAAATGAAAAAACAAAAGTAATAGATATTGTATGTAGCTGCCATGTGATTGCAAAAGAGTATAAGATGCAAATTTTAGAATCACACCAATTGACTAACGCTCTGATTATCTATGAATTAATCAGGCAGTTAATGAATCAAATCACAATTGAGGAGATTAGGAACTCTTTTAACTATAAAAATATAATTAGCAAAGCAGTTATAAAGCTAGCTGACTTAGATGATCAATTATTTAAAATGTTCATACAAACATATGAATATAAGGAACAAATCTACTATATTATGAGCAAAGTTCTAGGTGGATTGCCAACTAAAAGTAGAAAGATTTATGTTGATACTATAAGATTAAATTCTAAAGATAACAACTTATATACCTACGTAAGAATTTTGCTGGATACAATTGAAGCAGATAAATTCGATTCAATTATCTCTGATATTGAAGATACAATAAATATGAGGTGGGACGGATACCTTAAAACCTTATTATCAAGTAAAGAGTTCATTCCAGGAATTTTGATTAACTCGTATGCAGATTTAATATTAAATTGTTTATGCAAAAAATATCAAGATACAAACCTATTTATAGATGATTTGGTTAACGTGGTTACTGAATTTAATAAAGCGATAAATAAATGGTATAATAAAGAATCAGAATTCAGTTCTATGTATTTCATTTATGCCACTAAGTTATTATTTCTTAAGAAAGTTCAAGAGGTTAATAGAATATCATTGTCTAAGAATAACGATGTATACGATAAGCTAAATAATTTGTTTGAAAATAATCGTATGATTCACTATAAACATTTAAACGGTGAGGATCTATATACATGTTTCATGGATACAAACTAAAAAGAAGCTAGCTCTTATAAAGGAGGCCTGCTCAGGGATGGAGAAGATAAAAAGTCAGATAAAGAATATCATATATACTACTGGTTTCCTTTTTAGGCCAATTACCCCAGTGGCATTTAGTTTTACTTTTTTACTGATAAGCTCTGCACTACTAATATTCATCATATTTAACTTAGATGAAAGTACAAAAGCATATCAAGTACTTTTAGCCATATTAACAGGTATTACAGCCTCCCTTCTGATTGCAATAATGATGGAGTTATACAACAACTATCGTTTCAATGTTAAGCGTCAGAGAGAATTAAGAAAATTCTTTACTACTGTTGCCAGCTATGAGATTAATATAGATTCAATTATAAAGTCGAATACTAAGTATGCTTCTGGATTAGGAAGTGGAAGAGCATGTGCTGTATTCTGCCACCTCAATAAAATAATTCCTAGCCTAAGAGAAGTGCTTAATAAAAGAGAGTATCTCTATCAAGCAGAAATTGAAGAGATAGATAATATTTTATGTGAGTACAATGATGTTATTAAAATTATATGGACAGGCTTACTTACCACTTTTATGGGATTAGTAGCTGATGAAGCTGAGAATGGGTTTGAACCTCAAGAAGAACAGAAAGAGCCACAATCGGCCAAGGAATCCTATGATGAATCTGAATCTATTGAAAGTACTAAGTTAAACATCGAATCACTTAATGACTACCCCTCTCTCTTAGAGTTTCTTGAAAAAGAGGCAATGCGGTATGATAAAAAGGATAAGGACACAACTTTTTATGATGAAGCTCCAGAATATTTGGAATATCTCATAGAAAAAGCAATTTTTTTAGATCGTAATGTGTTTGAGGGATATTTTGAGGTAACTGATACCAGGTACGAGTTAGTCAAGGGCAAAACAAAAGATCCAGAGAATGAACCGGCGGATTACAATAACAAATATGAGTTCCAATCTGATATGATCAGTTTGGCTTGTAGAAACATTGACAAGTCGATGACAAAGATTCAAAGAAGAGTTAAAAAGGAGCCATACTTTTGTGTAATTGCAAGCTACAAGGAAAGAAACAGATAGCACTCTGGCCTTTAATATAGTGAAAATTTGCAAGCGGGGATAAGAGATATGTCAAAAAAGAAAAAAGAAGAAAAGATAGCAGTAGTGATTGATGGGATGGATATATGTAGAATTGTTCCTTTCAAGCCTGTCGATGGGAAATATGAAATGAAAATTGATTTTTTATCAAATGAGTTTGATACTAAATGTTATAGACTGTTTTCACATAGGCCTATCCACTGGGGAGTAGATAACTCAAAACAATCAGAAATCACTTATCATAAGGGCGAGAATCATAAGCCTTTGACTATACACATAAAGAATAAAGAAAAAATAGAAGGTGTGCCTACCTATACAAATTTGCCGCTAAAAAGAATTCAAGCGCCTAGTGTTAATCAGTTGTTTCCAATCCCTTTATTGAAGCTTGAAATTCCATCAAAGGCTTCTCAAAAGAAATATAAGCCTAAGAGTTACCATAAAATGATACAACCGGAGGACTGTAATGTTGTAGAAATCTATATGGCACACAAAGACTTTGATATGGATAGTTTTGCCAATAAATTACCAGGAATGCATCTAGCTTTTTTAACATTATCATTTGAAATATTTGCTACTAATACTGTTGTAACCGATTATCATAAATCGATGAATATAATACCCGAAGATGGGGCAAAGTCTATTATGACCGGATTCGATATATTAAGCGATATGAAAATTTTTGCGATACATTTTAAAGATAAACATATAGATGAAAGATTATCTAAGATTAATGTTACATTTATTGAAAATGAATTATCTGAAGCCATTTTTGGGATGTTAAAAATAGCATATCCAAAACCTTCAATTGATGGAACATACCAACATTTATATCTTGGAGGCGCATCTTTAAATGATGTTAACCAACCTGTAGGGCCTCTTTCTAGACCATCTATTGGAAATTATAATGTTATGAAAGATTCATTAAATAGGAGTAAGCTGAGTAATGAAGAAAAAGAAAAACTATATTGGCATGCGTTAAAACTTAGAATCAAATTGAGAGATGCCTTAATCGAGCATGAGAAACACCACAGTGAGTTAAGGGATATGCTGGAGAAAAGAATTTCAGAATTTATTAATGCTATAAATAGAGTAAAAGTCAGAATTAGAGAGTTAAACTTATCAGAAGATGAAAAAGAATGGTTTGATTCATACCCCAATAATAAAAGTTTTTATATATCTCTAATGATTGGTAAATATTTAGGTATGGACGAATGTATCATGTATGGGAGGTATATTTTAGACAAAAAGAATAAAAAGGAAGTTTTTTATGCTTGGCTCTTGTATCATGATTTGTTTGATATTGATGTCGCCTATACATCCCTATCGAAATATACAACATTAGAATTAGAAAATATTATTATTGTTCCACCGGAGCAGCACCCTTTATTATCCGAGTACGGAAGTATGCGTCATACCATTTCAGATAAAGGCTATACAAGGGGAGAGTTAAGACAGGGAGTTTATAATATAGAAAAAATGAACAGCTATTTCAATGCAAATGAACGGTTATTACTTCGTGTTTATGATGTAGTGTTAGACGCTATTGAAAATAAAAATAAAGGTAGGTGAACTAAAATGAAATCATATATAATCAAAATAGAACTAGAGGAATCCAATCCTTTAATTTGGAGAAGAGTCATCATGCCTGCAGGGGCCACCTATAAAAGGCTACATGATGTTATCCAGAATGTGACTAATTTTCAAAGTGGGTATCCCAGCTCAGGTTATCATTTATATGAATTTGACTTAACCAAAGAAAACAGGATTGTTACAGACGATGAAGAGTCATATCTTCAGCATCAACATTATAAGAAGAATAAGAAGTATTTTGAGGATCGACTTAAAACCATGGATCCGGAATTACTTCAGTTTGAAGTGCCATACCAGGAAAGGTTAAAGACAGAGGTTAGAAAGCCAAGTACACTAAAGATTGATGATTATTTGGAGCAGCACAAAGAAATAAGATATAACTATGACTTTGGAGATGATTGGTGGTTTACAATTAGACTTGAAGAAATCGTTGATGATTACTACTTCGGATACCCAACTCTACTTGATGGAGCCGAGACAGCGCCGCCAGAAGATGTCGGAGGAATCCACGGGTTCTATGAGTTTTTAGAGGCTTATCGTAACCCAAAACATCTTGAGCATGAAGACATGAAGGCTTGGGCTGAAGGTTTGTATTTCAGAGAATACGACCCTGACAGGATTAATCAAAGGCTTAAGGGGCTTGATTATAAAAAGACAGAGTGGGATAAAATTAATCATGAGAACTACAGAGTGATTGAGGATAAGTATAGAAAAATATATAAAGATACATGATGAGAAAATAGAAATGGGGGACTGCCCAATGAAATATTCAGAAATAGAAGTAAAGAAGCTGCTTAAAACCAAAGATTTAAGCCTTGAAGACCAAGTAAAAGTAAACATCCTAAACTTTATAAGGACAATCCATCTCAATAAGCAGGACTTTATAGAATCATCATTCGGGTCAAAGTTCTTTGGAGAACTTCCCATGACCTTTCAGAAAAATCCTGGTCAAGTGATGGGTATAATTACAGCTACGGTTAATGGAGAGGTAAGGAAGTACGTATTTAATGATCAAGGATATGAGGAGCTAGGGGATTTGTTAAAGTTGGTTGAATGATATAAGGTAAATGTACTTAAGTGGTAAACAAAGTATCTTAATAAAAATAAAAAATTATGTATGCGAATACCTAAAAAAGGATTGACCTTGTGTAAAGGTGTATGATATAATTTTCCATAAAGAGGCGGTCTATTTTTTTACCTAAAATTAACTAGGTATACACATACCTAAAAGGAGATGATAAACTTGTTAGATACTAAGAAATATGAAGAAATAATATATCAGTGCTTTGATGTATTAAGAGGAACTTACACAAGCGAACAATCATTTTATATTTTGGTAGGGACTTCAGCATATGCTTGGATAAGTTTAAGTAAACAATATCCAGAAGTAAGAAATATAAAGCAAATAAATGGTTATAATCAGGCGCTTATTCTACAAGAGGAAATAAATCGATTTGAAAATCAATATACTGAGTTCAAAGACATCCTTACAGGATTACTAGATCGAAGTCTAGTATATGACAATAAATCTATCAATGAAAAACTCCGAGAAATATTCAGTATATATGAAAAGTTTGAAACCATAAAAGAAGTTACTGCTTTTATTGAACGGCTAGTGGAAGTCGGAAGTTCTAAATGTGGCATAGATATAACTCCTGCTAGCATAAGAAAATTAATTACAATGATAGCTGATTTTAGAGAAGTAAGAAGTCTTGCTAATTTTTGTTCGGGATATTCTGAAATAGCTTTAGATATCTTTAGAAATATTAGAGAAAATCAATTAAACACAGCACCATTTTATTATGCTGAAGAAATAAACGGATCTAGTTATTTGATATCTAAACTTTTAATGATTATTAGTGGACATGCTGACTTAGAATTAGTCAACAAGGATGTCTTAGATGATAATGGTCCAGAAATTAAATTTGACCTAGGTATTGTTGACATTCCTCAAGTGACATACACTGATTCAGATTACCGGCATATGTATGATAGAAGGCTTAGATATGGACAACCATCGCATACAAGTGCTGATTGGGCATTTTGCCAGATTTTAATAGATAGCTTAAATGAGAATGGCATCGGTATAGCAATTGGGACAAAGGGGACTTTAGTTCGAAGCAATGAAATGCAAATTAGAAGGGCAATCGTGGAAGACGACTTAGTTGAAAGTGTTATTACATTACCAGCAAACTTATATGAAAAAACGACCATAGGTAGAGAAGTTATTATTTTTAATAAAAATAAATCAAGAGACAGAAAATATAAAGTTTTATTCATTGATGCTAGTAGAGAAGGATACAGATTGAATAGAAATCAACACGACATCACTGTAGAAGGTTTATATCAAGTAGTGGATTGCTTTAAGAATGGTACTGAAGTTGAAGGTTTTAGCAAAATCATCGATATAGAAAAAATAGAAGAGTACCGTTTCACTTTGAACCCAAAAGAATACTTAGATGTAGATGTTCTGAAAAACCAATTTGAAGAATCCATTACGTTAAAAGAAGTAGCTCAAGTAACTAGAGGTGTTCAATTAATAAGGCAAGACTTTGAGTCACTAAAAAACGGCGACTACTACTATATTAATGTGAAAGATGTGAACAATGGAAGAATTGAATTTGATCCATCTACAATGATAACAAATAAGAAAGAAGACTGGTTTGGGAAATATGACATAAAACCAGATGATATTATTTTAACATCGAAAGGATCGACAGTAAAATTAGCTATCGTAGGGGATGATTTTAAGCCAGCTTTTATAAGTGGAAATTTATCAAGAATACGTGTTAATCCTAAAAAATTCAACGCTTATGTCCTTTTTGAATTTCTTCAAAGTGAAGTTGGGGGAAAAATGCTGGAAGGGTTACAAACCGGAACAACTATTAAATTGCTTAACACTCAGCAATTAGAGAGGCTTCAAATACCCTTATACGATATTGAATTTATGAACGAGATAGGAGAGAGAATTAAAAGTAATCTTGTAAATTATGAAAGACGGCTTAAAGAGTTGAATGAGGGGTTTAAAAGTAATAGAGAAATGTTTTTATCGGAGTTGAAGTTTTAATGAATAGGGATAAATACTCATTAAATACTGTGGGCGAAAATTGATAAAAATTTGACCTAGACAGAACATATGTTCGTGTATATAATATAGATAAGCCTTTTCGCCACAGAGTATTCTGAAAAAGGAGGCTAAACGATGCAGAGAGAGATAAAAATGCAGGACGGACAACCATCTACCATAAGGTTAAGGGGGGTGAAGCCTATGGGAGAATTAAAGAAGTTAAATACCCAGCAGTTCCATAAAACAAAATTACTTCTATCCATCTACCGCACAGTAGTGTGGAGGATAGAGAGTGCCATATATGAGGTTCAAGAGACAGCTCAGGAGTACGGAAGTGATAGAATCTCTGAACTGGTAGATTTTTTAAGTTTAGAGCTAGATGAATATGACCTTACAAAAGATAAAAAGGCCATTGAAGAAAGGCTCATGTGTATAGCAGAGACCAAGCAGATGATTGAAATCGTGGATAAGGCACTAAAGCATCTTAAGACCCACCCAAAGAACGGCCAGATCTATCATGATATCATCACCTACTGCTATATAGATGAAGGAGTGATGAGCGATGATGTGATTAGCAGAAAGCTAAATTTAACCCAATCAACTTATTATCGCTACAAGAAAAAAGCCACAGAATTAATGGGTATAGCCCTTTGGGGTTACATCATCCCACCTCTAAAGGAATATTGGGACAAGCTTCAACATTAGGTAATATGCCTATTTGATCGGTATGGGTGAGAGGAAATTGACAGTAAAATGACAGTGGATTGACAGTAAAATGACAGTAGATTGACAGTAAAATGAAAGTGAAATGATAGGAGATTGACAGTCTTTTGACATTGTTTTGACAGTTAGGACCTACTATAATGAGTATAGTGGGAAGTGTTTGCAAAAAATGAATATGTTGGTAAATAGCCGCTTTGGTTAGAACTCGAATTTGAGATTTAACTAAAGCGGCTATTTTTATGCCATCAGAGGGTTTTCTGCCCTCCGGCCCTAGAGGTCCTAGTACGTGATATGCGTATTAGGGCCTTTTTTTGCGCCCTTTTTTAAGCATGCACTTCCTCCAAATATTCTAAAGGAGGAACAGACATGTTCAAAACATTTAAAACGAAAGAAGGCATTACTACTATTGAGATTTCAGAAGAAGGTAAGGTGACCTATGCAGTTGGCAAAAAGAAAACCACCTTTGACCTTAGTGATTGCGATTCATTTACCTATGAATTTGAAGCCATGGATGAAAGGGTTGTGATTACTACAGACATGATAGCTAGAAATGAAGCTAAGGATACCGGCTTTTCAAATGAAGATACAGACGAGGTTGAGCCTTGGCTATGGCTTGTTATCAGTAAAGGCGAAGAAAGACTGCAGTACAACAATGATCACGCTGAGACGAGAAGACATTACAGCTACTCAGACCAAAACGATAAATTTGACACTCTTATGGCAGATGAAGATCTCTTTGAAACGGTGTTTGAAAAACTTGAGAAAGAAGAGCTTATAGAAGCAATTAAAGCATTGGCACCTCAGCAACAGGAACTGGTGAAGGATATTTATTTTAGGGGCCTTTCTATGGCTGATGTTGCTAGAACTAAAGGTGTTCACAAGTCATCTGTTACAAAGCAAATGAATCGACTTATAGATCAGTTAAAAAAGAAATTAAAAAATTTTTAATTTAGGGGGGCAACTTTTTGCTCTCCCGTGGCCTATATATAGAGACCTTTTTAAGGAAGCTAAAATCTCAAAAGGAAAGGCAGGTGAAAAAGATGACTAGACAAGCTGGAAAATCAAATCAAAACTCAAATGAAAAGCAAAATGGTAGCCCAAATCAAAACCCAAATGGGAAAACCATGCATCATGTGGAGATTGGCATTAAGAAGCCAAGTAAGAGCCAGGTTCTTGCGGCTAGAAAAATGACACTAAAAGATCGGTTCTTAAATGCAATCTTTGGAGATGGACACAAAATGGTAGTCCTTGTTCCAGGGGAGAGTGTTGGAACCATATCGATTACAGAAATGGAAGTCCATGAACTTCATCAAGAATAAAAAACGAAAGGAGCAAAAAAGTGAAAACAAAACCAATATATATCTTTACCTCTGAGTCGGTTACAGAGGGCCATCCTGATAAGATGTGTGATCAAATAGCGGATGGGATTATGGATGAACTTCTAAGAGAAGACCCAAATGCTAGAACCGCTATAGAAGTTACAGCTGCTAATGGATTCATTCATGTCTTTGGTGAGGTTAGAAAAGGGCACGGTGCCTGTCACTAAGTTAATAAGTTGTTAAATATTCTGAAAACTTTACCAATCCAAGACAGTGGAATCTGATTCTATTGTCCTTTTCTGTTTTCTTAACATAACAATGAGGCAGTGAATTATTTAATCTATCCAAGAAAAGAGATTCAAATGTAAGCGTCAAAGAATTTCCGCCTAGTTACCCATTAAAAGCTTTGCTAAAATAACAGATAATAAATAAACCAGAGGTGATCTGTTATGAGTAGTGAAGCAACAACAAACTGGGAAGAAGTTTTAAATAAACTCTCTTCATATAAAGGAACCATAAAATCCTTCTGTAAAGAAAACAATATTAGTGCTCATCAGCTATACTATCGTAGGAAAAGAGCAAAGAAGAACGATACCCCTACCTTTCATGCTGTTAGCATGAAAGGTAAAGCTGTTGACACCCCTATCCCATCCATGCCCTCTAAGGATTCTTTACCTAAGACGATAGAGATAGAAATAGGTAAAGCAAAAATATCCATACCAAGTTATGACCAGGTAACCCTAACGAATATTATCAAGGCTATTATCACATCATGCTAAATATAGATAGAATAGATACTGTGTTCTTAGCGTGTGGCATAACAGATCTGAGAAAAAATATTGATGGATTAAGCACAATAGTACAAACCCAGTTTAACTTGGACCCCTTCGAGAAGGCATTATTTGTCTTTTGCAATAGGCAAATGGATAAAATTAAGATACTCCATTTTGACGAAGGTTTTTGGTTATATTACCATCGATTAGAGAGGAATAAGTTCAAATGGCCTATGTCAAAAGAGGAAGCATTAAAGGTTTCAGTAGAAGAACTTAGGTGGCTTTTGAAGGGTTATGAAGTAAGAACTATATCAAAATTCAAGCCCGTAACAGAAAGAAATTACTATTAAAAATGTACCGTAAAAACCCCTTGAAACCTTAATTTTTCAGGGGTTTTGTGGTATAATTGTATTAGAAAATAGCATAGGGTGATAATTCAAATGACAATAATAAATGCACAAAATCAACTGGATGATCAAACAAAAGAATTAATATTGAAGATGGAAAAAGACCTTGAAGTAAAGGATCAAGAAATAGCTGATTTAAAAAATCAGTTAGCTTACCTACAGGGTCAAATTCTGAACAAGAACAGAAAAATATTTGGTTCATCTAGCGAACAATCAAGCCTTATGCAGCTAAATTTTTTTGATGAAGCTGAAAAGTATAGTAACCCGAAAGCCACTGAACCTACTATAGAAGAGGTTACTTATACAAGGAAAAAACCCTCTAAAAACATTGGCAAAAAAGACAACTTAGCTAATGTAGAAAGAGTTGTAGTTGAGCATAAGCTAAATGAAAATCAACAGACCTGCAATGATTGTTCAAATGATTTAGTAGTTATATGCTCAAAGTCCAAAGAGCTTGTCAAATATATACCCGCAAAGCTATACATTGAAGAACATAGAACCTATAGTTATGCTTGCAAAGCATGCGAAGTGGATAATGACAAAGCCAATATAACATCCACAAAAGCTCCTAAAACCTTACTTCATAAAAGTATGGCATCAAACGAGCTTATTAGTCATATGATAAATTTGAAATATCAGCACTCTATGCCTTTATATAGACAAGAGTCCTACTTCAAAATGATGGGTGCCAACCTTTCTAGGCAAACACTTGCCAACTGGATCATTAACGCTGCCAATGAATTAGAACCAATCTATCAGCTTATGAAAGAGGAACTCCTAAAAAGACAATATATCCAGGCTGATGAAACGGTTCTAAAGGTCTTGGATGATAAAGGGAAGGATTCTAATAAGCAAAAGTATATGTGGCTTTACAAGTCTCCTGATAAAGATAACCCCATCGTCCTTTATGACTACCAAAAGACAAGATCTGGTTCTTGTCCTAGGAATTTTCTAAGTGGCTTTTCGGGATATCTCCAAACAGACGCGTACGCTGGATATAATAAAGTTGAGAATGTTAAAAAACTTTATTGCCTAGCCCACATAAGAAGAAAGTTTCACGAAATAATAGTAAATCTAGACCCAGAGGCCCTAAAAACTTCAAGAGCTCTAATAGGGTTTAATTATTGTGCCCAGCTCTATAAAATTGAAAAAGAACTAAGCGAAAATTACAGCGATAAACCCGACTACTATGAAGAGCGCTATAAAACTCGGCTTAAGTATTCTAAGCCAGTAGTTGAAGAATTTGCATCATTCGTAGATAAAGAACTAGAAAATGCTGTTCCCAAAAGTGCCCTAGGTAAAGCCTTAGCCTATACCAAGCCATTACTTCCGAGTTTTCAAACTTTCCTGGAAGATGGGGCTTTAGAAATAGATAATAACTCAGCAGAGCGCTCAATTAAGACTTTTGTAATTGGCCGCAAAAATTGGCTCTTTTCAAGCTCCACTAAAGGTGCAGAGTCAAGCGCTTTAATCTACAGCATTATTGAAACCGCTAAAAATAACAATCTAGTTGTTGAAAAATACTTACTTTACCTAATGAATCACTTCCCAAATGTTGAGCCAGAAGACAAAGATAGCTTACTAAAGCTACTACCTTTTTCAAAGGATCTACCTGAACACTTGAAAATTACAACTAAATAACTAATATTTGAATCCAGTAGAGCTCGACTAGACCTAACTTCTACTGGGTTTATTGTATCAACCAACTAACTTACTTTCCATGCGTCCATTCTTTGACGCTTACATTCAAATTAATTGACTAAATCATTTGATTATTGATCATAGGAGCAAAAAAAATTAAGATTTTCCTACAAAAAGTTGACATGGTCGTTCATTAATAAAAGTGGACCGTGCCAGCGTATAATGGCAAATAAGTCAAGAGTAAATTTTTCGCAAAAAAGGCCGACTTAAAATAGCAACCTTCAACCATTTTTTTTGAAAGGTTCAACTATCACAGAGTATATAATGGGGCTCTTCTAGAACGTGAAAGGACCTTGATTTCCTATCCCTCAGTGATACCACCTAGTGAATATAAACTTATATTTTCACGTATAATACCTTTTAAGTTAAAAGCAATAAAGAAGGATAAAGGATCGTTGCCAGCCACTATATTGCTATGTGTAAAATAGTTGTCGGAAAGTAAAATAGTAGGGCAAGAAATTAAAGTAGACAAAAAGAAAGAAG
>NZ_BAAADA010000051.1:8684-14756 GCF_039522005.1 Alkalibacterium indicireducens | reverse complement strand
GTATTCACGTCTGCTGGATCACATTGCCTTTTTTCGCCTCTTTTTTATCGGTATAGAATGCTTTTCTACAAGGAACACAGCTTCATTTCAGGAGTAGCTACCTTATATTTTGGTACTCTCTCATCTTTTGGTATAAAGGAACGAATCCAACGGCTCAATTGGTCGAACGGTATTTTGGTACTCTCTCATCTTTTGGTATAAAGGAACTTACACAAAGGAACAGTTAGAAGCGCACATATTTTGGTACTCTCTCATCTTTTGGTATAAAGGAACTAAGGCGCTTACGTTTGTGTTTGTCGGGGTATTTTGGTACTCTCTCATCTTTTGGTATAAAGGAACATTTTGATTTAGCGATTGTTGATCCGCCGTATTTTGGTACTCTCTCATCTTTTGGTATAAAGGAACTAAGGCGCTTACGTTTGTGTTTGTCGGGGTATTTTGGTACTCTCTCATCTTTTGGTATAAAGGAACCAAAATGTTAAGGATTGCTAAGGTTTAGCAATTTTGGTACTCTCTCATCTTTTGGTATAAAGGAACGAAGGGTACGCAGAAAGAAGCCCCAGCAAATTTTGGTACTCTCTCATCTTTTGGTATAAAGGAACTTAAAGTGGCTTTTAATTTAAATGGCGCTGATTTTGGTACTCTCTCATCTTTTGGTATAAAGGAACTATCTAATATGCTTGTCTGATTGCATCCACATTTTGGTACTCTCTCATCTTTTGGTATAAAGGAACCGATTACAAGATAACATTTTAACTATGACAATTTTGGTACTCTCTCATCTTTTGGTATAAAGGAACAATCGTAGTAGAATTATCCTCGCAGGGGTGATTTTGGTACTCTCTCATCTTTTGGTATAAAGGAACGCTTAATCGGCATCGTCATCATCCCACTCGATTTTGGTACTCTCTCATCTTTTGGTATAAAGGAACCAAACCGTGCTTACAGACACTAAAAGACGCATTTTGGTACTCTCTCATCTTTTGGTATAAAGGAACATTGACAGAAGAAACTCTATACGCTGCGTTATTTTGGTACTCTCTCATCTTTTGGTATAAAGGAACAACAGTCAGATATAGATTATTTAGCGATTGATTTTGGTACTCTCTCATCTTTTGGTATAAAGGAACTCGCTGATGAACGATGCGTGAAACTAATTGATTTTGGTACTCTCTCATCTTTTGGTATAAAGGAACCGCCCTTTTTGACCCAGTATCCCAAGAATCATTTTGGTACTCTCTCATCTTTTGGTATAAAGGAACACCAATTAGATGACAATGCTATGTCGCTTGATTTTGGTACTCTCTCATCTTTTGGTATAAAGGAACAGAAAACAGGGAGTTCGTTTGGGAAAATCGATTTTGGTACTCTCTCATCTTTTGGTATAAAGGAACCGCTCACACACTTACCTTTGTAATAGTAGTATTTTGGTACTCTCTCATCTTTTGGTATAAAGGAACTCCTCGCCTACTAGTTCATATTCCCCTGTGATTTTGGTACTCTCTCATCTTTTGGTATAAAGGAACAATTTATGCAAGTAATCGACATTGACCTTTATTTTGGTACTCTCTCATCTTTTGGTATAAAGGAACTCGCTGATGAACGATGCGTGAAGTTAATTGATTTTGGTACTCTCTCATCTTTTGGTATAAAGGAACTCATTTTAGCAGATTATTTCGATGATTGGAATTTTGGTACTCTCTCATCTTTTGGTATAAAGGAACTATCTATGATACACTATTTGTTGCAAGCGGATTTTGGTACTCTCTCATCTTTTGGTATAAAGGAACGACAGGCGAAAGGAGACGATTAGGTTATGAATTTTGGTACTCTCTCATCTTTTGGTATAAAGGAACCTCGTGTGTCATCAGTATGGCTTTACCACCATTTTGGTACTCTCTCATCTTTTGGTATAAAGGAACTTTGTCAATATACAAAAGTGCAGTTTCGTATTTTGGTACTCTCTCATCTTTTGGTATAAAGGAACACCAATTAGATGACAATGCTATGTCGCTTGATTTTGGTACTCTCTCATCTTTTGGTATAAAGGAACGACAGGTCACAGATATTTCGATCATACGAATTTTGGTACTCTCTCATCTTTTGGTATAAAGGAACTTCCAATAAAAAAAGCCCCTCCGGCTAAGGATTTTGGTACTCTCTCATCTTTTGGTATAAAGGAACATGTAAATGCATTAGTTAATGCTTCAGACGATTTTGGTACTCTCTCATCTTTTGGTATAAAGGAACTTGTAGTAACATGACTTGACTTTATTGCAAATTTTGGTACTCTCTCATCTTTTGGTATAAAGGAACGACAGGCGAAAGGAGACGATTAGGTTATGAATTTTGGTACTCTCTCATCTTTTGGTATAAAGGAACGTCGGCAAATAATTCTCTTTGATGATCTGTATTTTGGTACTCTCTCATCTTTTGGTATAAAGGAACAAAGAAGTCAATTAGCACATTATGAGGCGGATTTTGGTACTCTCTCATCTTTTGGTATAAAGGAACTTATGGATCAAGCCTAGAGTGGTACAACGGATTTTGGTACTCTCTCATCTTTTGGTATAAAGGAACTTTACCCTTACTGACTGCCCTATTTTGTAATTTTGGTACTCTCTCATCTTTTGGTATAAAGGAACTATCCCACAAGTCGTTACCTTCTGGTAGCTATTTTGGTACTCTCTCATCTTTTGGTATAAAGGAACAATATTGGTACGTCCAATTCGCTTTGCTAAATTTTGGTACTCTCTCATCTTTTGGTATAAAGGAACACCTTGAGGAATAACACCTAAATCGTGATGATTTTGGTACTCTCTCATCTTTTGGTATAAAGGAACAAACAATGGAAAAGCTACTCGAAGCTAAAAATTTTGGTACTCTCTCATCTTTTGGTATAAAGGAACGATTTGCATTGCCTGGAATAGCGTATTTGAATTTTGGTACTCTCTCATCTTTTGGTATAAAGGAACGAAGCGCAAATTATGGCGTTGTCAGCATCTATTTTGGTACTCTCTCATCTTTTGGTATAAAGGAACGATCGGCGGGCGATACGATGAGTTGGATATGATTTTGGTACTCTCTCATCTTTTGGTATAAAGGAACTTATGTTACAAAGTACATGACAAAAAATATATTTTGGTACTCTCTCATCTTTTGGTATAAAGGAACTTTATAGCGAATAAAGACTTATCAGATATATTTTGGTACTCTCTCATCTTTTGGTATAAAGGAACATGACAAAACCACACACTACAATCTACATTATTTTGGTACTCTCTCATCTTGGTATTACATCAACATCTCGGACAGTATCAATACGATTGATATTAAAGTTCGAAGTTTTAAAATAGTTGAGCATGTGCCCGGACCCAAATTAAATAAATGCCGTAAAAACATCTCAAAATTGATAGGAGCATAACTCCATATAAAACAGACCTTCAGTCCATTTTTTTATGGAAACGAAGGTCTGTTCTGTTTGTTTTAAAATGGCAAATCCAGGTCTTTGTCTACCCACTCATTCTTTTCTTCTTCCAAAAGTCCTTGTTCTTCAGCTTCTTCCATGGTGATTCCATATGGCGCTCCACCACTTGTAAAACCAGCTATGAAATAATAACTGTCGCTGTAAAACTCTTCTGCAATCTCTTCCCAGTGTTTCTTAGACTTCTTTCGTTTCCCCATATAATAATTTACCTTCCTAGCACTTTACTGCAGCAAATCCAACTTAAACCGTTCTTTAACTATATCAGTCGGGTCGTTTTCATTCTCCATGACAAAATAATACGGAGCCATAGAATCGTACTGCTCATTCAGTAGAACCAATTTTTCTGTAAATACTCGCTCATTACTTGCCGGATTCACTCTGTCCGCAATCAGTGAAATTTCATTGGAAATTTTACGCCCCTGCTCATCTTCAAAGTATAAAGTCAGACGTTTTTCTTTCTTCTCTTCACTGACTGGTTCCACTTGCAGGAAGTCCAGCCAGACAACGTTTGTGGTCAGTGTTCGCGTTTGACTGATCAATGAAACACCAACTTCAGGTATTTCATTACGTCCTCGTTCCGTCTTGATGCGCAGCAAAGGGACCATCATTTCCTGAGGCAAATGCCCCCCGTGTACATATTGATTTCCCCCACCTTGCAGAGCAAAGCGGTTCATGCCTCGTGGAACTGAAATGTAGCCGGAGCTGTCGAGTCTTTCAGATAAGGAAAATGTGAGTCCTAAAGGGTAATCAGGTGCATTTTCCAGAAGAATGAACCGTTTGTTTTTAATCCAGGCTTCTTCACTGTTTTTTACACTTACTTTAGCACTCTTAGGTATAGCCCCTCTTGTATAGAGGTAGCCATGATCGGCAGTGACTAAAAAGGACGTAATACTTAGTTCATTGGTCAATCGAATCATTAGCTGCTTTAACTCATCGATCGAATCTTTTGTTGCTGCAAATACCTCTTGTTCCGTTGGGGCATTATCTCCTATGGCATCTACTTTGTCATGATATATATAAATCAGTTTTTTCCCATAAAGGTGTTCTCTTAATTCTTTCTGGTTCCATTCACTTATATCCGTAGCTTTGAGTGCGACAGCTTCTGGATGACCACTCTTTTTCAGAATAGCTTCACGATTCTTTATTCCTCTCGTTGACAAGCCATCTGCTAATACTTGACCATCTTCTTTAAACTGCAAAGCTTGATGTGGAAGCAAACTGGCCATTCCGATCGAAGTGATGGAAGGCATTTCCGTCTGCATCCAGCCTATCTCGCCATTGAATTTCTTCTCTTTAGTCAGTTCGAGATATAATTCTTTACCTGCTTCGTAACGTAGACCATCTGATATTAGCACAACAATGCGTCTGTCGTTAGCAACATAGGGTTTCACTTCATTTTGATAAAAGTGTGCCTGCAGTTTGGCGTAGTCAAAAACCGTTTGATCAAGATAATAGGCGTCCCATTTATTATTAAAGGCTCTCAGATACTGATTCACATACAGTCGCTCCATCTGATCTTTCACTTCAACCACAAGCTCTTTGTGGGCACTTGACAGCTCATCGTAATACTCATACAGCTTACGGTAAGCTTGGTCGACATGATAAGCTGATTCGCTGTACAATTGCCATATCTTAGAAGAATCAATCAGTGAGCGAAGTGAGGACTCAGACTCTTCTACAAAATGGTTCAGTTGAATGGCCCATTTCAAGACATGATAAACCGTTCTGAATTCCTCATACCAAATCGTGTTACGCCGTTTGTCCAAAAGTGGAGTCAGGCGGTCCATCTCTCCAGTCTGCATATGAATTGATTGGACAATTTCTTTGATCAGCTGCAAGTCAAACCATTTGAATGTTTCTATATTAGCTAAGGTCTGACTAGGTAAATCTCCGAATAGATCGTCAAATGCCCAACCACTTTTAATTACAGTGGAGACAAAATAATAGGCATTCTCTTTATCTTTCGTGTTCATCCATCGATTCATGAAGACGATTACCGGATTACTTTTATGAAGCACATACGGTCTGATGGCTTTAGGAAGCGGCTGGTCCATTTCTGTGGAAAGATAAGTGAAGAAGACATAATGCATTAACTCTTTCACTGATACTGACCCTGACACGCTTATAGATTGATTGTAGCCAGTCAGCTCATCAACCATCTGCCAGAAGCGAGAGTCGTCTCCGAATTTGACCAGCTGGTCCCACTTATCTTCTTTATGTTCTGCGGACTCTTCAAACAGCTCGATCAAGATAGCCATCCAGTCAGCTGATGGCGCTTTAACTAGAGAAGCAAAAACGCTGTATTCGACTACTTGGCTTGTTTTGAAAGGACTCTGGTCAAACAGTCGCTTGAATTGCTGTATTCTACTTTTTGCTCTGAAAAAGACAGGAAACTGATCAACAGCCTGGGTCAGTTCGGCATTATCAGGATCAATACCAAGTGTCAGATAAAGCTGACTCTTCTCGTCCACTTTCAGTTCTTCGCTGTACAGAAGAACGTCGAGTAAAGGATTTTCTTCAATTGGCGGACGGTCCATGCAGAAATACAGAAAAAGATGTGTATCAGTTTTTTCTGACTCAATCAG
>NZ_BAAADA010000051.1:0-8638 GCF_039522005.1 Alkalibacterium indicireducens | reverse complement strand
GCGTCCTTTGACTTACACCATTCAGCAATCGTCTCGCTGTAACTTTCTTCTTTATCGAATAGGTACATGATTTTTCGCTTCTCCCCTTCTTTAAGAGGGGAAGAGAAGTAGGTATCTATACGACTTAAGATATCTTCAGACAAAGAATGACCTCCTTTCTACAGTTTTTCAAAGACATTGAGTGTCTTAGTCTTGGATGATGAATCGTCCGTTATTTCAATATTCTGGAATTTTTCGTAATTTACTTTAACTCCGTCGTCCAGATCCAGATCAATCTGCTGCTTGGCAACGTGATCGATGACCTGATCATACTGGGCGAGTTCCTGACGGTCTTTAGTATATTCGTCAATCAGTTTCTGAGCACGTGACTTCTGAGCCTGCGTACTCGATTCATCTCTAATGACATGTGACTCATGTTGGATAAGATTATCAATAACTTTCGCTTCATGCAGGACATAATCCGTTCTGAGCTGAGCAATGGTATGTTTGTGATACCGATGCAGATACATAAGCCCTCTAAATGCGCCACGCTTTCCACTGGTAAACTGCCAGTAGATCGGACGCTTCTGATAAATTTTTAAATGGTCCTTATAGAATTCCTTCATGAAATAACGACGAATACGATCACGTGAACTTTCTGTTGGTTTTTTTGTCAGAGCTTCCGCAATAAAAGTAAGATTCTCTTCTAGTGTTTCTTCCCCGTATATGACTGTTAACAGTTCTTCTACTTTGTTCATGATGTCATCATTGAAGTACTGATCTTCTGTTAAAGGAATGATATTCGTTTCATCTGGCTGATAAGAAGTATACAAACTGTTGTCCCAGTCTCCCCCAGCATAAGCCAAGCCTTTTTTATCTAAGGAATAGCGACCAAACATCAATCCAACAAGATAGGATAAGAAACTTTTCACATCTCTTTCTCTATCTGCTTTTCGAACGGTCACATCTTTTTCTTCCACCTCAGGAGTCAGTTCATCTTGGAGTCCATAAATATCGATAAAAATACGATTCAGTTCTTCTTCATTTTCTTTAAGTTGGTAGAAACGTTCTTCAGCCACTTCTTCCCATTTATTAAAGCTGTCTTCTACCTTTGAAGAACCCTCTTTGTAAGTGAGAAATGGATGTTCTTCAAAGTCCCAAGAGGTTTCAAAGGAGTCCCAGTCAGATCTAGAGGATCTAATATTTTTCTCAACCAGTGGAACTATAGTAGTAATAATATTATTATCTCTCAAAACTGGAAAGTTCTGAAAATTTCCAACTTGGAGATTTAACGTTGGATTCATCATTTTAAAAATATAGTTTGATATGGGTGTACTTAATAATCCTAGTAAATATTTTAAATCAACACTACTTTCTGTAAATGCTGACATACCAGCAACATCAAATAAACTTCCTTTTTCTCTATATCTTATCGAAAATCCACCACTTGTTATTAAGGACCAAGTAATTGATTCTCTAAAATAATAATTAGGATTTCGAATGACTGACCTTGGTTTACCTTTTGAATCAGTAAAATTCCTAATTTCAAATCCATCTGTTTCCCAATTAACAACATAGTCATAATTTCCATACCATTTTCTATAAGCTCCAACTTTATTGTATGGGAACCATTTCAGCTTACTTTCTTTAGCCTCTTGTCTATTTTGCAGCGAATAACCTATCAAATTATTATTAATCTCGTACCACATTCTTATGAATCTATCATTATCTGCTGTCGCTAAACCTTGTTTAGGATCAGCAATATCACTTAGAGGTACACCTTTTTTAAAAGCATTGATAATCATATCAGAAGCCCAATAAGCTATTGGGCTTCCAGGAATTTTGCTGAAGTTTTCAGACTTCACTTCATATCTATAATCGGCTGATACATTGTTTTTTGCTTCCAAAAATTTATTTTCTTGTTTAACCATGCCTCCTCTAAAATCAGTTAAACGAATGTAAGTACCTTTTTCATTTTCTTTTCTATTTTTCAGCACAAATGTACACAGAGGCACTGTCGCATCTTCAAATGCTGAATATTCTAAGTGTACTAAACTGGATATAGATTTTTCACCTATAATGTAATCTCTCAGTTTTTCATATGAAGAGATAAACATCCATACCATAGGAGTCATGAAGCCAGTATATCCATTATCCTTGGCAAGTAAGCTACATCTGTATATAAATACTGAGAATAAATCCTTTTTGTAATTGCTGTAGTTTTTAGTCACGTAATCCTTTAGTTTCTTATTGAAATTATTCATATAAGGCGGATTGGTTACTACAACGTCATAACTTTTACTTAACAGTTCGTATTGTTGAATGTAGTCTTCTATTTTCGGAAGCGTATACTCAATTAACTCGGTCATAAAAATATCTATTTCCGCATCATTGCGTAAGTATTTTATCTGTTTTTTCAATAGTTGAGTATCGATAAAAGGAACTTGAATGATAGAACCATACAGTTTAGCGTCTATGAAAGTTTCAATCAAGAGAGTCAAATTATTTTGGATTTCTTTATTTTTTTCTGAAAAGACCTGAATAGTTTCTTGATCAATTGAATTACTTTCTTCAATACTATGGATGTGTACAGTATACTCACGACTGAATAAACGACGGTCATATTCTCTTGCCTTCATAACCAAAGCAAAAGTGGCTAACTGAGCTGCCCTTTTATCAATATCTAGTCCAAAAAGGTTGTTTTCTAGAATAAGCTTGGGTATTTCTCTTTCTCTGTAACCTCTGGATAGATACATCTTATAATACACATCAAAAGCATAGACCAAAATATGTCCCGAACCACAACTGGGATCTAAAAAGGATAATTCTTCAATATTAACTTTTGAATAGTTAAATTCTAGCTGTTCACCATTATCACTCTCTAAAAGATAATCCAGTGATTCTCTAACTGAATCATCCGAATATGATTCTAGCCAGTATTTACCTAATGAATTATCTACCATATATTTTACAATCCATTTAGGAGTAAACAGTTGTGTGGCTGCTGGAATATCTTCTTTGTCAGCTTTCTTGCTTCTGTTGGAGAAGAAAGACTCTTTTTCCTCTGAGATATAAAACTGATACAACCACCCAACAATTTCTACTTCTTTCCAGCTATCTTCATCGACCATGTTTAGAAGGTCTCTAATGACACTGTTCTCATTCAATAAATTATCCGGCAGCAGTAAGGCCATAGCATCTGATATCGGTTCAAACACGTTGGGTAAGATGTCACCCAATTTATTGCTTTGCTGGATAAGCAGATACTGGTACAGGTTGTTCAGTTGGTTCTCTTCTTTTAATTTGTAAACATGTTCTTTTTTTAAATCCAGTTCATCTGTCAACAGCAATACGTCGGTCAGGGCATCTGGTTCTTTCTTCCCTTCTTTTTCAGAAGACAAAATGCGCATGCCGATCGGGAGGAAATTATTCACTTCCATATAGCGAAGCGCAACGAAGCGGTTGAACCAAGTGTAAGCCGCTTCGCTCATGACAGCTTCATACCCATCCAGAGCAATTTTGTTCTTCAAATGGGTATATAGCTTGCGCTCCCTGTCTCCCATTACCGTTCCGTTGATAATCAGGCCGTCCTCTAATTCTTGTAAAGGCGTAATAGATTCTTTAGTGATCCCAAAGCTGTAGGCCTTTTGTCTAACGGCTTGTTCGATATCTCTGCGTGCTTTTGTCGCAAATTGTTTTAGCTGTGTTTTGTTCACCTTCATGCTCCTTTACAGCAATTTAATAATATCTGCATCTTCCAAATACGTGAGTAATGTATCGCGAAGATTATTCACATATTCGTTGATGTCGTCTTCCGAGCGTAGTTCAGTATAGGCAGTCGGATGAATATCTGCTTTATTGATAATGGCAGATTTTTCTTTTTTGATAGGTGCAACGGGTTTACTTGGTTCAACTTGTTTTGGATGATCAGTTGCTTTTTGTTTTGCCTCAGGTTGAACACTTACTTTGTTTTGCTCATCTTCTAACTGTTTCGCAATATCATTTTTCGCTTTTTCAATTTCTTTAAAAAATGAAACCTTCACAGTACTGCTTAAATCTTTTGCGGATTTCAAGTCTCTTACTGTGCCAGCTGAAGTTACTTCCTGTTCCATATGGCTGAATTGGAACTTCACTTTCCGATAGATTTTCTGATAAGGGTCATGGCCATTCAGTTCTTCCAGTTGTTTTAAAATGTCAGATTGGTCATGCTCGATTTCCTCGCTGATGGGTTTGGCCACATTTTCCAGTTCTTCAGTATATTCAGCATCGAAGCGACTGGTCCACTCATCTAGTTCATTCATTTTACGGTAAGGCTGAGGCATATCTATTATCGTTTTCATCTCATTATAGATGTGAGTGAGTTCGTCATTATCTATATAATTACGGTCTTTCTCAAAGCGATTGATCTGAGATTGCGCTTTGTCATAAATATCACGCTGATTTTTGAAGAATCCTCTAACGTCTTCCAGATCCAGGAAGTCGTCAATCAGGTCTTCACCGACATCGATAAAATGGGTAAGGAAATCACGTGAATCAGTAATTGTTACAAGGCGTTCGACCTGAGTCAGTGTCTCCTGGACTAATTGACGGTCTGGGTAGTGTTCTTCTCTATAGTGACCCAACAAAATGGATAATTCTTTTTCTTTAGTGCTTAATTTATCTGAAAGAATCGCCGACATTTCATCTTCTTTGTCACCAATTGATGTGATACCAAACAATTCGTTAGATACTGTCTTTACTTTTTTGATGAAGCTGGGATCCAGGGTTTCACGTTTAATCACCAGTATTTTGTCCTGAGTGGCTTTTCTAGTGACCTCTCGAACAAAAGCAGTATCATCTGGCGTCAGTTTACGACTATTTAATGTAAATTGAACTTTTTCCAGTTTGATCATTCGAATCAGACTAGCCAGAATATCCAGTTCTTTCCAGCCGTAAGGTTCTATAGTGAACCGTTGAACCAGTTCCAGTAATGTGATGGTCTTGTTCAATTCATTTTGCATATTCAGGTAACTTTCAATTTCTTGAGTGGCCTCTGAGTTTTCATCTTCATAATCTTCGAGCATCGAGATATTCTGATTTGTACATAAACGTTCCAGTTCATGACGGTCGTAGTTTTTCTCTATATACATTAGTTTAGGATAGATTGTAGAAACGAGCATCTGTAATCCCTGACTGATGCGCTGTTCAGGCGATCCACTAGTTTGAACGACCGATCCATTGACAATGATATCCGCTTCATTTACGGCCTCTTTCAATCTGATCAGCGATACTTTTTCCAGCTGGCTTCGCTCGGCAGCTTTACGGCTTCGAATGCTGTCTTGAACAGGTGTCAGTGACTGTGTACTTTGATTTCTTAAGTACTGATTGATTTTCATCCACTGTTTGATTTCTTTAAACGTTTCTTCTTCTGGTAAACGAACGATTATTTTGTCTGATTCACGTTGGGATAAGGCTAAGACAGCTGAATCATCATAATATTCGGAGTAAGACGTAATAAAGCGGACACCTAATGATATGGACGCATTTTTAATCGGACGATCATCGATCCATTGAGACAAGTCCATCAAATAAGACACACCAGGGCGATCAGCAAACGGTTTATAGTCGAATTTTTTCAAATCCAATACTTCATTGCTTAATCGTCTTCCGGCATCCATGATATACTCTGAAGTGGGAATCGAGATGTTTTCAATTTCACGATTGATATCCTGTTCTTCATTGGTCAGGAACAGATATTTATTCCCTATACGCTGGATCAGAAACTCGTCTTCCAATAAATCCAGTGATCGTTTGATTTTCTTATTCAATGCAATGAGATCTTCGTCAATAGATGAAATCATCAGTGTAGTCAAGTTCTTAATGGTGCCCGGCATTTCATCGACATAGCGAACCAGAAATAACAGTTTCAAGACAGCAACATCAAAGTCACCAATGCTGTCATTTTGATCGGCTTTAATAATCGTTGAGCGAACGGAATGTTCCAATGCCTGTTCGATGTTATCGTAAAAGACATAAAACGGGACAAGAGTATTCAGGTCCTGATCTTTATACATAATAGTCGCCTGTTGAATAGACTCAAGAAGGTTACGTTCACCATCCGATAAATGTTTCCCAGCAGAGCCATGCTCTCTTATACCCGTAAATACTTTTTGAAGAAGATTAAACTGATACGGCACAAACGGATAGACTTTAGAGAAGTCATCGCTGTTCTGGTAGAAACGCATCGTAGCAGCATCTTCAAACTCCAGCTTGTTTTTCAGCACGATTTCATTTTCAGTGTAAATAGATAATAGTTTGGAATGAGCTTCAGCTTTTTTCTCCAATAATCTGATTTTAATGACTTCGTCTGCATTGGCACTACTTAAGCTGACACGTGTATTAAAACGTCCTTGTATTTTAGAAAAGTCAGTGGAAGACATCTCTTCACTTAGACTGTTGATGTCCTGCTGTGAAGTGACTAGTACCCATACTTTTCCATGACAGTATTTGCCTAAATCTTCAACGACAGTCTGAAGATTCAGCATCAGCTCTGTGTTGTCAGCAATATACTGGCCGACTTCATCCACTGAAAAAATCAGACGGTAGTTGTCTTCTTTTGTGGACACATACTCTTTGATCCGTTCAGCAAAACGTTCAACTGAAATAGAATAACTTTTTTCTCCATTATCAAGCCAGCGTTCAGCACTTTCTTCTGAACTGTACATTGCTTTAGTTAATGCTGTAACGGTTTCGTCGAAATGATAAAAGATTGACTCCCGCTCTGTTTGCCAGTCCATCCCCGTCTCTTCTTCAAAATAAGCTTTGAAATCTTCATATTGTCCTTTTTTGTCGAGTGTTTCTTCCAACTCTGCTAACCAGGGAATGCTGGCTGAATAGCCGCGCATTTCGTTGAATACTTTGTTGAACACTTTGACGATAGCTGTCTTGTTTTGTTTGCTGTCTGAATCCGCCTTGGAATCGATGTTGAACAAGACAACTTCACTAGGATAACGAGTCGAATTTTCCATTTGCTTATGTAATTCTTGCCCATTCACTTTTTCCTTGAAGAAATCGACAGGTCGTTTGCCGTCAGCTTCTAGATCTGACTGCAGAAGATAAGACAAAATCTTTAGAAAGTGTGATTTACCGGATCCGAAAAATCCTGATATCCATACACCTACTCGGTCTGTTGGCTGATCATAGGCTTTGTTATATGCAGTATAAAAGGTCTCAAAATGACGCTTTAGTTCATCAGTAACTACATATTCTTCCAGTTCTTTCTTCATGACGGCTTTATCCTGTTGTCCAATTTTAATGACTCCTTGGATATCACGCGTAATGTCTTTTTTAAATAGCTGTTCTATGTTCATCGTATTTTCCTCCCTTGAGCTTAATTTTCTATCAGTTTAAATGCTCTATAATAATTATCGTCTAAAAATCGTGAGAAAAGCCTCAAACTGCCATTTTCATATCGCCCAGGATAAAATAGGATAAGTGGTTTCTTCTCCACAACAGTCTGCAGGTTATTGAGGACTGTATGAGAACGGATAACTGGATAGGCTTTACCGACACCAGTCAAGAAAATCATTGCATCCTCATCCATATGTTCCTTAATATAACTAACGATCCAGTCGTCGTTAGTCGCTAATCTCAGTGCTTTTTTCATTTTGTCATACAAAAATTCACTGCCCTTTTTCTCTTCCATCTTGAAGTTTTTGTCCATATATCCTCTTTGACGGAAAAATTCTAAAACAACCTCATACAAATCAAATTCCTGAACTGTGACTTCATTATTTTCCGAATGAATGTGTTTTTTTAAATAAGGAAGAGCTTCCCTCACAGCCAGTTCATCCTCCGGTTCGTAATCAAAGATATAGAAGCCAACCTCATTTCCTAAGCCTTTGTTGGTCATGAACTTAGGATCAGCTAACTTTTCATTTAATTCTTCCAGCCTTACAGAAATTGGCCTCACTGTAATACCTCCCCTAGCAATACTTCTACAAGCACTTTTTCTTTGTGGTTTATTAAATAGCGTTCGACATCTGGGGCAATAATAGGACGGTGCAGAAATACCTTTTCATCTCCACTATCGGCATAATCGGCGTCCACTAATGTCTGGTGATAAGCGTTAGTTAATCGCTCACGGGTTATCTCTTTCCAATTTTTAACAGTGTCATGTTGTTCCGCCTTTTTATCAAAAAAAGTCAGAGTGTCCTGTCTGTGTACAACATAATCAAGTGTCAACCACTTGTCAAATACAACTTCTCTCATCCACTCATAAAAAAGCTGATCTTTGCTTAAAATACCATAAAGTAGAATAAGCTTGCTCGTCTGTGAATCACTTCTTATAAAACTTTGAAATAAATCATCATCCAAATAAGCTAGTCGTTTTTTAATTTCATGATAAAACCTATTTCGTCTATCTATACTTTGCAAGCCTAACAAGTTGTCATCTACAACTTGTTTTTTTATCTGATCATCTTCCAATCCTTCATCAATTAAAGAAGCAATCAATTTAGTTTCTCGATACAAGAATGGTCGAGTATTCAAAGTAGTTGTGTACTTTTGTGTCATTACCTTTCGCCCTTTTCTAAAAGACTTTAATACTACTGTTTATGGCAAGATAAAAATACATAAGATTGCAGGGTAAAAGTACACAACTCTGCGGACGGCAAAATGC
>NZ_BAAADA010000050.1:0-1969 GCF_039522005.1 Alkalibacterium indicireducens | reverse complement strand
ATAGCTCAGTTGGTAGAGCGCACGACTGTTAATCGTGTTGTCGCAGGTTCGAGCCCTGCTTGCGGAGTTTTTTTGTACCCTTATTTAAGCAACACCCTATTACGTTTAGTTAGATAAATAGTTAGAACACACCCCCCATGAGCTCCAGTAAAATACTGTATAGCTCAAGAGGGGTGTGTTTATATCCGATGAAATTGGATCAGTTTTCGTTGAAGTGATAGATTGGTTCATCTTTTTGTTCATCGTAGTCTACTTCAAGGTTATAGCGATTGAAAAACCAGTCATCTTGTGTTCCAGCAAAGTAAGTGATGCCGTTGATTTCAGTTTTTCCAAGAACATCATCTTCTGGCTGATCTACACTCATTCCTACCGAAAATCCCTCATGGACCTCAGTACTGCCGTATGTTTTTCCGAAAAATCGGATGGCATCCCCTTTTTCCAGAAGCAGTTCTTTTTCAAACCAGCTCACTGCTTTGTTTGTGATTGTGATGTCCATTATCATGTTCCTTTCTATATACGTTCATTTATTAGTGTATTCAGGCACAATTATAGTATACCATGGTTTGATCTATAACTTATCAACGGGAAACCAGTTTGGTACCGTCGTAATTATTGACCAAAGAGGTTCAGGAATCTGGTATTCGTGTTTCCTGGAGAAGTCGAGAGAAGTGCGGATAGTTTGTTCCTTCTGTTCTTCAACTTTCTGTACCCATTTTGGATCCATGATCAGCTGTTTCCCTAAAGATACGAGATCAGCGTATTGTAGAGCCTTTTCAGCATCTTCAGCTGTTCTTATAGCTCCAACGCTTATTAGCGGTACCCGTCCAGCTACATACTGACCAATTTGATTGGGAATCTGAGTTTGGTACTCTCGGAAGCCCACTAAGGATGGTTGATAATAGTAATTGACAGACAAGTGAAGATAGTCAATGTTTTCAGTAATTAATGCATCGATCAGATGGTACGAATCTGTCAGACGTATACCGGGCGTTTCGATTTCTTCAGGAGAAAAACGGTAACCTAGTAAGAAGCCTTCTTGTGCGTACTCGTTAATGATCGACTGGCATTCTTTGACGACTGCGATGGGAAAACGCAGGCGATTAGCCAGACTCCCTCCCCATTCATCCTCTCTCTGATTCGAGTGAGGAGAAAAAAACTGCTGAAGCAGGTAGGTATTTGCACCATGTAACTCCACACCATCAAACCCTGCATCGATAGCACGTTTGACGGCTGTTCCAAATTGGCGGATGAGGATATGGATACCAGAATCAGTCAGCTCTTTAGGGGTGTCGGCCCATTGACGTTCAGCTCTGATTGGAGAAGGCGAAATCGGCTGTCTCCCTCCGGTGTACTGTTTCTGGCTCATACGTCCGCCATGATAAATCTGGAGAATCGCTTTTGAACCTTGAAGTTTAATGATTTGAGCCAGTCTACTCAACCCTTCAATGTGTTTATCTTTAGCAATACTCATCCCGTTCGGAAAGGCCTGGCCTTCTGACGCAATATAAGCACAGGCGGTGATGACAGCTCCAGGGCCCCCTGATCTGACCAAATAGTAAATCAGCTCTTCTTCAGTGACATATCCTTCAGAAGTACTGGAACTGGTGGTCATAGGTGCCATGAGTATACGGTTTTTTAAAGTGGTGCCATTGTTAAAAGTATATGGCTGTAAAAAAGAATAAGTCATTGTATTCGCTCCACTGGGATATACAGCAAAATAAAATAGTTTACTGTAAAAAAGTAAGTTCTTCTTTATTTTAGATTGAATATACAGGGATGTCAATTAACGTGAGATGAAGAAAAGATAAGAGGACTTCTTTGATAGTCTCATGAAGATACGTAAAAGAGGTTACAGGTTAATTGAATGTTAATGTATCTGATAGCCCGGGTGTCTGTTTCTGTTTATGGCAAGATAAAAATACATAAGATTGCAGGGTAAAAGTACACAACTCTGCGGACGGCAAAATGC
>NZ_BAAADA010000049.1:1252-1986 GCF_039522005.1 Alkalibacterium indicireducens | reverse complement strand
GAATTAGCCATTGAACTGGGACTGGAACCGAGCCACAAAAAGGTCGTCAATTTTCGCAACATCCAGGAACGTATTCGCCAATTAGAGAGTCAGCGTATCACGCCAGTCATTGTCCTGGATGAAGCCCAATTTTTGTCAATGGACATCTTTGAAGAACTGCTTCTTTTTATTAAATTTTCAACGAGATACGGTCTCAAACACAGTGGTCTTACTTATTGGCACTGCCAGTCTGCTGGATAAATTACGGTATGCGTCCTTAGAGGCCTTAAGGCAACGGGTTATTTCTATTTATCACTGTACGGGTATTCAGCANNNNGTTTAAGGCGGTTGGATCTTTTAACAACAAAGGTTTTAGAAATAGGTGTAAAACAGCAACAGGTTCAAATCACCCTGTCTTTAATTGAATCGGCAACGGCCGAAATCTTATTTTGATCGGTATAAGGATCGTGTCTAATGGAAGAACAGGAAATATGGCAAGAGATCGAAACCTGTTATTTTGAACAAACGTATTCTCCCACATTGAAACTTTATATCCCACAACTCGTTCAGGCATATAAAATTTCCAGCTAGGAAGCGTATTTGTTTTCCTATTCACAGACCAAGCAATTAATTGAAACAGCCATACAGCAGGAAGAAAGAGTTCCGTCGTCTTTTGAATCCAATGGATTTATGGAAGATCAGGATGTCTCATTTTAATGGAAAACAGAAAGAAAGTCCGAAGAGAAAGGAGCATA
>NZ_BAAADA010000049.1:0-1167 GCF_039522005.1 Alkalibacterium indicireducens | reverse complement strand
GGAATAAACAGATTCTGTCGCTTAATTGCCTCATTTTCTTAAATAAAACTGCCGGAATAAAGTGACATTTACTGGCTGGATTATTTTGCTTTTCTACAACTAGCAGCGTACCACAATGCACCTATGCTACTAGTTAACGGGACTAGAATCGATAGCGAGACTTTAAATGAAATAAGTCGTCTGAAAGCGAGTAAGGTCATTATTCTAGGAGGTCCTAACTCAGTTCCTGAGCATATCAGTACAACTTTAAAAAATAGAGGGCTATCTGTTAGACGTATTGCGGGTCAAACCCGTTATGACACATCAAGAATGATTGCTGAAGAACTTATTTCATTACGCGGTCCATCTACTGCTCACCTGGTAAACGGTGATGCTTATGCTGATGCTGTTAGTATATCCGCAGTCGCAGGAAGATACCAGCAACCTATTTTGCTAACAAGAGCTAACGAACTGCACCCCGAAGTAAATCGCATTACAAGTACAGTTCAGGACTGGCGTATTATCGGGGGACCAGACTCAGTAAGTGCAACGACAGAAGCACAGTTGAGAAATCGAGTGACTAATGTTTCTCGGTTAACTGGGAGAGATCGCTATGAAGTTAATAAAAGAGTTTTGTCACACTGGGGATTACGAAACAATAAAGTGTACGTAGGTTCAGGAACTGCATTTGCAGATGTTCTTACTGGATCCGTTATTGCTTCTAGAGAAGGAAGCGGAGTACTTCTGCTAAGTAATCGTGATAGAGATATTGATAGTGCAATAACATATTCTAAAGATAATAAATTAGACCATTTTGTAATACTGGGTGGCACGGTGACTATACCGACCAGCACAGCAAACGTTTTAAAAAATATCGTCATCAATAGAGTTCATACAAATGGAGTCTATACTGTTGAACGAGGAGATACATTTAGATCGATTGCGACAAGTTTTGGACATACGAGTTTCCAGTTAAGTCAATGGAACACACATATTAAAGATATTAACTCAAGTTTCGCACCCTTAAGAACTCCGTTCTATCCTTTACATCATAAGGATTATTTAGATTAATCAGCTTAAAAGTAAAGAAAAAGACAGCTCTCTTTGGTAGAATGTGAGTCACAACCAACATTCCAAGGAGAGATGTCTTATGGCTAACATTTTACCAAATAATTCAGAAAAAAACGA
>NZ_BAAADA010000048.1:8105-20670 GCF_039522005.1 Alkalibacterium indicireducens | reverse complement strand
GAAAACCATTTGTGACGAAAGTAACAATCTATGGAAATCATTTATTCTAAGTTTTATGCAACACTAGTGTAAAAATATATAGAATATGCTAAACTGATAGTGTAGACAGAAAGGAGCGTGGGTATGGACAAGGATCTGAATGAGAAAAAATCGAGCCAGTGGAGTAAGACCTGGTTCTGGAAAAGAGTCATCAACAATAAAATAGTTTCAGGCTTAGTCATAACTTTTCTCCTGTTTGTCAATATTTATATGCTCACCCGTATCTCCTTCATCTTCAGACCTGTAGGCATCATTTTAGAAATCGTAGGTCCGCCGCTTATTTTCGCGGTCATTTTCTACTACCTGTTAAATCCGATCGCCGACTGGCTGGAGAAAAAAAGATTTTCAAGAAACACTGCCATAGCCTTCATGTTCAGCATGCTCATCCTGCTGATCGTAGGGGGCATTAACTTCATCGTACCGATCATCAGAGAACAGCTTAATTCTCTGATAACCAACTGGCCCGTTTACTGGAATAACTTGATGCTTCAGCTTGACAGTCTTTTGAATACTCAGGCCTTCACTGACTTTATGGATCAGCTGAGCGAAACAACGGTACTTGAAACAGTGACTAATCAGACGACGAACTTACTGAATGTAACAATGGGGAGCATAGGTTCATTCATTGGTACAGTTACTCAAGTCTTCATAACTTTGTTTACTATGCCATTTGTTCTCTATTATCTTCTGAAAGACGGGGAAAAAATACCGCCTTTCGTATCTAAATACATTCCAATTCAGGCTAGAGAAAAAACCAATCAGCTTTTCTCGGAAATCAACAAGCAGGTCAGCTTCTATGTTAGAGGCCAGCTGATCGTAGCTATTTCAGTTGGTTTCATATTCTGGATCGGTTTCACCATCGTGGGACTAGATTTTGCGCTGACACTAGGTGTTTTTGCAGGGTTTCTGAATCTGATTCCTTATCTCGGGTCATTTGTAGCGAGCATTCCTGCACTGATCATCGCTATCGTCGATTCACCTTTTATGTTGTTCAAAGTTCTGATTGTTTTTGGGGTAGAGCAGATTCTGGAAAATCGGATCATCTCGCCTCAGATCATCGGGAACACATTGAATATTCATCCGGTCAACATCATCTTTCTGCTTCTGATTGGTGGAAGGCTATTCGGTCTGATGGGAATCGTATTCGGTATACCGGGATATGCAATCATCAAAATTATCGTGTCCATGGCATTTGACTGGTACCGCGCCACTACAGGATGGTATGACGTAGAAGAAGCACCTGTCAATACACAGGAAGCGCTTGTCAAAGTGAAAAATAGAGAGGATACCTGACAGTTCACTTCTTGAAAAAGTCGTGAACTTTCTTTTTCAGGTTGATTTATGACACCATGTCACATATAATACCATATTATGACAGTATGTCATTTTCACTTCACAATGGAAGGACTGAATAGTGTGCCATCCCAGACATTTTTTAATTTGTCGGAAGAAAAAAGGCAACGGCTCATTGCCGGTGCGATGAAGGAATTCTCTGAAAAATCATTGAACGATTCCTCTATTTCAAATATTGTCAAGAACTCAAACATCTCACGAGGAAGTTTTTATCAATATTTTGAAGATAAGAAAGACCTTTACTTTTTTCTGATAAGCAAGTTCAGATATAATTACAGGCAGCTGATGTTTAAAAGCTTTGAAGAAAAAGACGGAGACTTCTTTGAAGGATATAAAGTGTTTGGTGAAAAATACATCAAATATATTATGGAATCAGAAAAGTTCGGATTTTTTGAGAATATGTACATGCACATGAATTATCAGATCAATCAGGAAGCCCGAGTCGATTTTGACAAGACAGGCTATCAGAAACTTCCTGACGGGAAACGGATACTTGATGTCGTTGATCGATCTCAGTTGAAGATGGAAACTGAAAAAGAAGTGATCGATATTTTGAGATATATTCTGAGTATGCTGAACGACACCATTATGGAAGGGTTCTGGAAGGAATTGTCCGTTTCCAGCACACAGGAGCTTTTTATTAAACGGCTGAGCTGGATTACGTATGGTGTGAAAATAAACAATAAAGAAGAGGATTAATTATGTTAAAACTAGCAAGATGGATGAACCCCTGGCGCGTAGCTTTAAGTCTGTTTTTTATGGGACTTCAAGTAGTTGGGATGCTGGCGATGCCGACGATTACTGCAAACATCATCGACTTTGGTGTTGCTGAAGGAGACATTGGCTACATTACCCGACCAGGTCTGCTGATGCTTGGCTTTACTTTTCTAACCATCGTTTCCGCATTACTGAATGTCTATTTCGGGGCGAAAGAATCTCAGGGACTTGGGGATACGATACGTCGTAAAGTTTATAAAATCGTGACGTATTTTACAAATGAAGAGCTGGACCGCTTTGGGACATCCACTCTGATCACCCGAACGACTAATGATGTCATGCAGATTCAATTTGTCATGATGATGGTCATTCGAATAATGACGCTGGCTCCATTTTTAATGGTCGGTGCCGGTATCATGGCCTATTCTAGAGAACCAGAACTGGCTTTTGTATTCCTTATCTCCATGCCGATACTGATTGGTCTGCTGTTTCTTATCTTGAGATTGACTAGTCCGATCTTTAAATCTCTGCAGCTGAAGACAGACAACTTGAACCGTGTCTTCAGAGAAGGACTCACAGGAATTCGTGTCATCCGGGCTTTTAATAAGGATGACTATGAAAAGGAGCGGTTCGATGAAGTCAACTGGGACTTTGCGGCGACATCAATCAAAGCACAGACCATCCTGGCATTCATGATGCCGTCGATGGTGTTTGCTGTCAGCATTACCAACATCATGATCATCTGGTTCGGCGCACAGTTTATCAGTGAAGGAAATATGCAGGTAGGTAACCTTGTGGCTTTCATGACTTACGCCATGCAGATTCTTCTTGGAATCATGATGGTATCATTTGTTCTGTTCTTCCTACCAAGAGGGCAGATTGCAGCCGCGCGTGTGCTGGAAGTACTGGATACACCTAATATCATTAAAGACCCGGATGACCCGAAAGACTTATCAATAGATAGAGAAGTCTCTCTTCGCTTCAATCACATCAATTACCGTTACCCTGGAGCAGAAAAACTGGCGCTGGATGATATCGACTTTACCCTTAAAAAAGGGGAAAGACTGGCGATCATTGGAGGAACAGGGTCAGGGAAAACGACTCTGGCCAATCTGATTCCTCGTCTCTACGATGTAGAAGATGGAGCGATCGAAATCAACGGAATCGATATCAGAGAGGTCGAGCAGGGAGCCTTGAGGCGCCTGATCGGGTTTGCTCCTCAGAAAGCTCTCCTTTTCTCTGGAACGATCAGAAGCAATCTTAAGTACGGCAAGCCTGATGCTACAGATGAAGAAATCTGGCATGTTCTGGATATTGCCCAAGGAAAAGACTTTGTAGAAAACCTGCCTAAGGGACTTGATTCGAGAGTCGAGCAGGGCGGTGGAAACTTCTCCGGCGGACAGAGGCAGCGTCTAAGTATTGCCAGAGCACTTGTTACTAAAGCAGACATCCTGGTATTCGATGATTCATTCTCGGCGCTCGACTTCAAGACAGACGCTAAGCTGAGAGAAGCATTGAAGCCGGAAACAAGAGAATCGGCAGTCGTGATTATTGCTCAGCGCATCAGTACAGTAGTGGATGCAGACCAGATCATTGTGCTTGATAGAGGGAAAGTAGTCGGAAAAGGCACACATGACGAACTGAAGCGCTCAAACAAAATTTACAAGGAAATCATGGATTCTCAGATGAAAGGAGAGGACATCTAATGAAAAACCAGACTAAAAGCGCAGCCCATATGAAGGCTAAAAAAGCCAAGGATTTCTGGGGAACGACATTCAGGCTGGTCAAGTACATGTCCACTCGTTTCTGGGGTCTGATTCTGACATTCGTTCTCGTCATAGCTGCTACAATCATGGGAACCATTGCCCCATATATCCTAGGACTGGCAACAACTGAAATATACAGAGGCCTGCAGGAAGGAACGTCCCTTCAGGAAGCTGGCCAGTCGATTCAGCAGTTCCCGATCGACTTTACACTGATCAGAAATATTCTGATTACAGTAGGAATTGTCTACATTACTCAGTCAATCTTTCAGTACTTCCAGTCATTCATAACGGCCCGTATAGCACAGAAAACTGTATATGACTTGCGTAAAGAGTTGAAAGAAAAAATGTCCACTCTACCGATCAAATACTATGATACACATTCCAATGGAGATATCATGTCCCGTGCGATCAATGACATGGACCAGATTGCGAATACTCTTCAGCAGTCTTTGTCTCAGTTCATCATCAGTGTGGTCCAGTTTGTAACAGTGCTGACCGTGATGACTGTCATAGATATTCGTCTTACACTGGTAACCATCGTCACTGTACCAATCAGTTTCCTTCTGATTGCCTGGGTAGCACCTAAGTCGCAAAGACAGTTCGCAAGTCAGCAGAGAGAACTCGGCGTTTTGAATGACCAAGTGGAAGAGACATTTTCTGGACATACGATCGTTAAGACATACAACCGGGAAGAAGATGAAATCGAAAAATTTGTCGTTCAGAGTTCCAAGCTTAATGAAGCATCATGGAAAGCCCAGTTTCTTTCAGGGATCATGATGCCTCTGGTCAGCTTCTCAAGGGACTTAGGCTACTTCGGTGTAGCGATAGTCGGTGGGATCGGTGTAGCTAACGGCACAGTCTCACTCGGTAACGTACAGGCATTTATTCAGTACGTCAATCAGTTCTCACAGCCCGTCAGACAGATCGCCGACTTGGCCAACACGATTCAAGTGACCATTGCCTCCTGTGAAAGGGTCTTTGAGATCCTGGATGAAGAGGAAATGGAAGAAACAGTATCTGGACGTGAACCTAAAGCAGATTCTCCTTATAAAATTGAGTTTGAACACGTACAGTTCGGTTACGGCGACAGCAGTGAAGATGAGTTGCTCATGACTGATTTCAACCTGACAGTCAATGAGGGAGAAATGGTTGCTGTGGTCGGCCCAACTGGAGCAGGAAAATCGACCTTGATCAATCTGCTTGAACGGTTCTACGATGTCAAAGGAGGTAGCATCCGTTATGAAGGTGTGGATATAAGAGACATCGACCGGGCAGAACTTAGAAGTCGATTTTCAATGGTGCTTCAGGATACCTGGCTCTTCAATGGAACAATCTGGGATAACATTGCATACGGTAGTCACGATGAAGAGAATTTGACTGACGAGCAGATCCTTGAGGCGTCCAAAGCGGCTCATGTGGATGATTTCGTTAGAAGACTTCCTGATGGATACAACACCGTTCTGAATGAAGAAGGAACGAATATCTCTCAAGGGCAACGTCAGCTGATTACGATCGCAAGGGCTTTTCTAGCTGATCCGGACATCCTGATTCTTGATGAGGCAACATCATCCGTCGATACGCGTACAGAAATACTCATACAGAAAGCGATGGAAAATCTTCTGCAGGACCGGACTAGTTTCGTTGTCGCCCATAGACTTTCCACAATCAGAGATGCTGATAAGATCATTGTCATGAATCATGGTGATGTGATTGAAACTGGAAATCATGATGAGCTGATGGAACAGAACGGCTTTTATGCTGATCTTTACAACTCTCAGTTCCAGTCTCCAGATGAGCAGCTGAAAGCTGTATAATGAAAAACGAATAATTTATCTGACCGTAACTTGAACCTGACATCATGTAAGGGTTCAAGTTACGGTTGTTTTTTTAGGTTCTATGTCTAATAGTTTAGGTCATAGAACCTAAAAAGGACGAGCCACGACTGCATGTCGGTGGTCCGTCCTTTTTGCGTGATTAAAAATAAGTCGATCTAGGCCTCTTTACCAGGTTGTGATGCAAAGATGTGAAGCTGTCCATTTATTTCCCAATTTTTTACAGGTTCAGGAAGGATGAAATGGTCGCCTCTTTTGAGTGAATAGGATACATCATCAACAGTCAGATCACCTTCTCCATCGAGCACACTGTAAAGCGAGTAGGGAGCATCAGCTGTAAAAGTCTGGTGCCCATTGATTTTCCAGTTTTCAACTTTGAAGAAAGGATTTTTGACAAGTATAGTCTGACTGAATCCATCTGTATCTGCTGATTCGAAAGTCAAGTCAGGATCCTGATGAGGGACAGTGGTTACAGCAAGCGAATCGATGATGTGAAGATCGCGTGTTTCGCCGTTGTCCTGCACTCTGTCATAATCGTAGACTCTATAGGTAGTGTCGCTTGACTGCTGAGTTTCGAGAATCATGATACCCGAACCGATCGCGTGGATCGTTCCACTCGGGACATAGAAGAAATCTCCGGCTTTTACTGGAATGCGTCTCAGCAGATCGTCCCACTGTCCATGATTAATCATGTCTTCCAGTTCGTCTTTTGTCTGTGCATGGTGGCCGTAGACAATTTCGCTGCCTTCTTCTGCGTCTAGAATGTACCAGCATTCAGTCTTTCCTAGTTCACCTTCTTTTTCAAGACCATACGTGTCGTCAGGGTGAACCTGGACTGATAAGTCGTCCTGCGCATCGATGATTTTAGTCAGGAGCGGAAAAACTGAATTCCCCTGATGACCAAATAGTTCTTTATGCTCTGTCCACAGATTATCCAGTGTCATCCCTTTATATGCTCCATTCATTACCGTACTTGGCCCGTTTTTATGGGCACTGATTGCCCACAGTTCCCCCGTCTTGTCACTGGGAATAGTGTAGCCAAACAGATCCTTCAGTTTTTGCCCGCCCCATATCTTTTCTTTAAACACACCTTGTAAAAAAATCGGTTCCTGCATTGTTAATCTCCTCTCGTTCCATTTCGTTCAGTTTAGCATAGAAAAGAGCCCGTGTAATAGAAACCTTTTATTTACTTTTACCTTAAGACCACGCTTGTACTTTTTAGTGTATTCACTTATAATTTATAAGGATTGATACCTTTTCGTTCGATATAATTATGACTAATTCAGTATAATAGAGAAAGTAGGTTTTTTTATGGCGCAGCTGTTTTTTCGATACGGGGCTATGAATAGTGGCAAATCGATCGAGATCTTAAAAGTTGCTCACAACTATGAGGAGCAGAATAAACCGGTAGTATTATTCACCAGTAGTCTGGACGACCGTGATGAAGTGGGGGCAATATCAAGTCGGATCGGCATCAAGCGCAAAGCAATCCCTGTCAATGACGATACTGATATCTTTGAAACGGTGAAGAGTATGGACAAATCCATCGCCTGTGTACTGATTGATGAGGCTCAGTTTCTTAAAAGAGAGCACGTGAATCAGCTGGCTCATATCGTTGATGAACTGTCGATTCCGGTCATGGCATTTGGCCTAAAAAATGATTTCCGGAATCAGCTTTTTGAAGGATCACAACAGCTGCTGATACTCGCGGACAAAATCGAAGAAATGAAAACAATCTGCTGGTTCTGTCATAAAAAAGCTATAATGAATATGCGCATGCATGGCGGAAAACCCGTTTATACAGGTGAACAGATTGTCATAGGGGGAAATGAATCCTATTATCCGGTCTGCCGGAAACATTACCATAACCCACCGATGATGAAGGAAGAAGACTTAAAATAACCGAATCAAATGAATGATGAAAGGAGCGGACACATATGAGTATGTTCGATCGCTTGGAAGAAGTAGCGATACGCTACGATGAACTGAACGAATTATTAAGTGATCCTCAGGTGATCAGTGATACTGATCGCTTCATGAAATTGAGTAAAGAGGAATCTGACTTGAGAGAAACAGTTGCGTCTTTCAGAAAATATCAGGAAGTCACATCTGAACTGGAAGATACTGAAGAGATGCTGAAAGAATCTCTGGACAGTGAAATGGAAGAACTGGCAAAAGAAGAACGTAAATCTCTGATCCAAGAAAAAGAAAGGCTTGAAGAGCAGCTGAAAATCATGCTGCTGCCAAAAGACGAAAACGACGAACGGAATGTCATCATGGAGATTCGAGGAGCGGCTGGAGGAGACGAAGCTCAGCTTTTTGCAAGTGACTTGTTCGATATGTACCAGAAGTATGCGGACAATGAAGGCTGGAAGACAGAAGTGCTTGATGCCAATTCAAACGGGATCGGCGGGTATAAAGAAATTACCCTGATGATCACAGGGACAAACGTTTACTCGAAGCTAAAATTTGAAAATGGAGCTCACCGTGTACAGCGTGTGCCTCAGACAGAATCCCAGGGACGTATCCATACGTCTACAGCTACAGTCGTTGTCATGCCGGAAGCTGAGGATGTGGAAGTGGATATTGATGAGAACGATATCCGAGTCGACATCTACCATGCAAGTGGAGCCGGAGGACAGCATGTCAACAAAACGGCATCTGCAGTACGTCTAACCCACGAACCAACCGGAATCGTTGTAGCGATGCAGGATGAACGGTCACAACTTAAAAACAGGGAAAAGGCGATGAAAGTTCTGCGTTCAAGGATCTATGACAAAATTACAACAGAAGCACAGGCTGAAGTGGATGCAGAAAGAAAATCTGCAGTCGGAACTGGAGACCGTTCTGAACGTATCCGTACGTACAATTATCCGCAGAGTCGAGTGACGGATCACCGGATCAATCTGACGATTCAGAAGCTGGATCAGATTTTGTCTGGTAAGTTAGGTGAAATCATTGATGCCCTTCTGATGTGGGAACAGTCTCGGAAAATGGAGCAGCTGAAAAATGAGTATTAATGACACTGACCCTAAAAAAACAGTTGGAGAAGTCCTGAATTGGGCTTCTTCTTTTTTAAAAATGAACAGGAGAGAGCCGTATATCGCAGAATGGGTCATGAAAGAGCTGTTCAGCTGGACGATCACTGATCTTTTATCCAGACGACGGACTCATTTAACTGAGGAACAATGGGCGGCATATAAGCAGGCGATCGAAGAATGTGCTGATGGACGTCCTCCTCAGCAAGTAGTTGGACATGAATGGTTTTATGGCCGACCATTCACGGTGACTCCAGATACATTGATCCCCAGACCTGAAACGGAAGAATGGTTTCACCGCTATCTGAAGAACCTTCCAGAAAAAGCTCTAAAAGTTCTGGACATCGGGACCGGGTCTGGTGTGCTGGCAGTCAGTCATAAACTCGAGAGGCCTCAGGATAAAGTGACAGCTGTAGACATCAGTCCAGAAGCATTGGCGGTTGCCCGGAAAAATGCCTGGAACATGGGAGCCGATGTTAATTTTATGGAAAGTGATGTGACTGAAAAAGTGACTGGTTCATTTGATCTGGTCCTGTCGAACCCGCCATATATCAGCCAGAATGAGAGAAGTGAAATGGATGAGTCTGTCCTGAATTTTGAACCTCAGCTGGCCTTGTTTGCTGATGATGAGGGCCTTTACTTCTATAAAAAGATGGCGGAAGCACTGCCTCGACTTATGAACAAAGACGGGCATATTATTCTGGAATACGGCTACAGGCAAGGAGAACAGGTAAAGGCCATATTCGAGCAGGCTTTTCCAGAAGCAGACGTTGTGATCTGGAAAGATATGAGCGGGCACGATCGAGCTTTACACGTCAGTCATATTGATCAAGAAAGGTAGTGACTACCATGAAAACAAATCGCTGGCAGCCGGAAGATATCAAGGAAGCTGCTGAAGCACTAAAAGCAGGAGAAGTTGTGGCTTTTCCGACAGAAACGGTATATGGTCTGGGAGCAGATGCCACAAATGAATCAGCAGTAAGGAAAATTTTCGAAGCTAAAGGGAGACCGAGCGATAACCCTCTGATTATCCATGTATCGAACGTGACTCAGATGAAACAGTTCGTTTCCAGCCTTCCTGAAGAGGCTGAACAGGTGATTGCTCACTTCTGGCCTGGACCTTGTACAATCGTGCTTAATAAAAAAGGGGCGCTGGCTCCATCCGTTACAGGCGGTCTGAGTACAGTAGGGATTCGGATGCCTGACCATTCGGTAGCTTTGAACTTGATAGAAGCGACAGGTGTCCCTCTCGCAGCACCGAGCGCCAACTCGTCAGGCAGACCGAGTCCGACAACAGCTCGCCATGTTCATGATGACCTGGACGGAAAAATAAGCGGCATCATAGATGGGGGGGCAACCGGTGTAGGACTTGAATCGACAGTCCTGGACTTGACGGATCCCCAAAAACCCACTATCCTCCGGCCGGGAGGCATTTCATATGAAGAACTGACGGATGTGCTAGGGACAGTCTATATCGACACACATTTAAAAGACAAGACTCATGCTCCTAAATCTCCGGGGATGAAGTATCGGCATTATTCACCGGACATACCAGTGTATATACTACCGGAAGATAAAGTGTCAGCAGAAGACGTTTTAAGCAAGCTTCATACGCAGGGAGAAACAATCGGTCTGCTTGCAAGCGACGAGCTGAATGAACATTTTGGCCACAAGGCAGACGTGGTGTTTTCACTAGGAGAGCGAGAAGTCCCACAGCAGGCAGCCAGCCGACTATATGACGGGCTGCGGGAACTCGACCGTTCTCCGGCCACAGTCATTTTAGCAGAATCGTATAAACCTGTTGGTATAGGTCTGGCCTATATGAATCGTCTTGAAAAAGCAGCCGAATGGATCGACAGGTCCTTATAAATTATTATTCTTCTGGAATATTCACCGAGCTTTCTGTACAATAGAATAGGAATTTAATACGGAGAGAGCAAAGGGGTAATAGTATGGGAAAACTTCAAGTAATCGATCATCCACTAATTCAGCATAAATTGACCATAATTAGAGATAAACGTACAGGAACTAAATACTTTAGAGAAGTCGTCAACGAAATTGCACGTCTGCTGGCATATGAAGTATCAAGAGAAATGCCGTTGGAAGATGTTGAAATCGAGACACCTCTGGTTATCTCAACTCAAAAAAGACTGGCTGGTAAAAAAGTAGTTATCGTACCTATTCTAAGAGCTGGTCTGGGAATGGTAGATGGTATGCTGGATCTGATTCCTGCCGCAAAAGTAGGTCATGTGGGCATGTATCGTGACCACGAGACTATGGAACCTGTTGAATACTTTATAAAAATGCCATCTGATTTACCTGAAAGAGAACTGCTGGTGGTCGATCCAATGCTTGCTACTGGAGGATCTGCGGTAGCTTCAATCGATGCTTTGAAAAAACGTGGCGCAACGAATATAAAATTTGTCTGCCTCGTTGCTGCACCTGAAGGCGTCAAAGTGCTTCAGGATGCTCATCCCGACGTGGATATCTACACAGCTTCATTAGATGAGAAGCTGAATGAAAAAGGCTATATTCTCCCAGGACTGGGCGATGCAGGCGACCGATTATTCGGTACATTATAAGCATCAACAGCAAGGAGTAAAAAGAACTTTGATGGATTGACTCATCGGAGTTCTTTTTCTGTTTATCCAAGGATTACCACTGTAACAATTGTGTTACAAGCATAATAAATGAAATATCACATATCGTGTGCTATTATAGTTTCGAAAGGATGAAAGGTATGACATTGACGACGTTGCAGTCACTTATTGCACTGGTTTCACATATTTTCTTTATATTAACTGCATTCTGGTCCCTGCAGGCGATACGTACGGACACACTGATCAGGAAATATCATATTCCTCAGGCCAGAACATTATATATTCTTGCAGCCATTGCAATTGGGTATACAGTCAGTCAGTTTTTTCTCGAATTTATTCTTTTAATACAACAGCTGTTTTTCTTCTTGTAACATCTCAAATAAGAATTGTACAGAACAGGAATATATGTCACAAACTTGTCATGGATAAAGGGGTTTCAATTGGTTCCTCTTTCAACAGGTATCTGGTATACTGTATCAGGCATTTCATATTCTGATTGCTTAATACATTAAATATCTGACAATTACAATTACAGTAGACAATTCGAAATAAGCTTGGTTTAAATAATGGAGGGCATGGAATGGATAAAATAATAGTTAGTGGAGGACGAAAACTCTCGGGTACAGTAGAAGTGGATGGTGCTAAAAATGCGGCACTACCAATTCTCGCTGCAACAGTTCTGGCTGAAAGCGGACAGAATGTTCTGACAAACGTCCCCTTGTTGTCTGACATTTATACAATGAATCAGGTACTGACACATTTAAATATGCCAGTATCCTTTGATGAAGATAAAAAAGAAATAATCATCGACTCAACAGATGATTTGAATAGTGAAACACCATTCGACTTTATGAGCAAAATGCGCGCATCAATTGTTGTAATGGGCCCTCTTCTGGCACGTACTGGTTATGCTAAAGTCGCGTTGCCAGGCGGATGTGCGATTGGATCACGACCGATCGATCTACATTTGAAAGGTTTTGAAGCAATGGGTGTCGATATACATATCGGCAATGGTCACATTGAAGCTTCAGTAGACAAGCTGAAAGCCGCACATATTTATCTGGACTTCCCGAGTGTGGGAGCAACTCAGAACATTATGATGGCTGCAACGCTAGCTGAAGGAACGACTACTATAGAAAACGTTGCAAGAGAACCTGAGATAGTTGACTTAGCCAATTTCCTGAACAAAATGGGAGCCAAAGTAGTTGGTGCAGGCACAG
>NZ_BAAADA010000048.1:339-8043 GCF_039522005.1 Alkalibacterium indicireducens | reverse complement strand
ATCGAGAGCGGAACATTTATGGTGGCAGCTGCGGTTACTCAAGGAGATATCTTGATTAAAGACTGTGTCTCCGAACACAACAAACCCCTTATTTCAAAATTGAAAGAAATGGGTGTAACTTTTGTCGAATCATCTGAAGGTTTGCGCGTGATCGGTCCAGACAAGCTTAAACCAACTGATGTCAAGACGATGCCTCATCCTGGCTTCCCTACGGATCTGCAGTCTCCAATGACTATTGCTCAGCTGGCAGCTGAAGGCACAAGCATCATGAGAGAAACAGTCTTCGAGAATAGATACATGCACATGGAAGAACTGAGAAAAATGAATGCATCTTTCAAAGTCGACAGCCAGAGCCTGATTATTCACGGTGGACAAGAACTACAAGGAGCGGAAGTGGCTTCAAGTGATCTGAGAGCCTCTGCAGCCCTGGTTCTTGCCGGACTTATTGCAAAAGGCTATACTCAAGTGACAAACTTAAGCCATCTGGACAGAGGGTACTCTAATTTCCACGCTAAAATGCAGAAACTGGGTGCTGATCTGGAAAGAGTATCTGATCAGGAAACTGTTTCAGAAAAAAATAAGAGAATCTCAGCAAGCTGAGCCATGATAGTGGAATAATTAAACGGGCAGCCATTGTGCTGTCCGTTTTTGTAGTCCGTAAAGCGGAAGTACATCTTTCTGTCCAGGCTACTCGACTTCTCCAGCTTACAGGTTTATCCCAATTATATTTGTCAGGGTCAAAGCCTAAGCAGGCAGTATGGGGATTACTTGTCCAGAATGAATGAGTATAATGTGTTTCTTTTATTACTTTTATTACTACGAATAATTTTCCCAATTTATGGTTGCTCTTTTTTTCTACTTTAAGTATCATAGATAGAGTGAAAACTTTTTTAAAGAATCTCGCATTGTAATACAGCAACTGACAGTTGAGAGGAGACGAACGATGGCTAGAGATATTGGCATCGACTTAGGAACAGCAAATGTGCTGGTGCATGTTAAAGGAAAAGGAATCGTCCTGAACGAACCCTCAGTGGTCGCTCTGGATACAAAAACGAATGAAGTACTCGCGGTGGGAGAAGACGCTTATATGATGGTCGGACGTACACCGGGAAACATTAAAGCAATCCGACCCCTGCAGGGTGGAGTGATTGCAGACTTCGATATAACAGAAGCCATGCTGACATATTTTATTGATAAACTTAATGTGAAAGGGTTTCTATCAAAACCGAATATCCTGATCTGCTGCCCAACAAACATTACAGCAATTGAACAAAAAGCGATCATCGAAGTAGCGGAAAAGAGCGGTGGAAAGAATGTCTATCTTGAAGAAGAGCCTAAAGTTGCGGCTATTGGTGCAGGAATGGATATTTTCCAGCCGAGCGGCAACATGGTCATCGATATCGGTGGAGGAACAAGTGATATTGCAGTCCTTTCTATGGGCGGCATAGTAACCAGCCGTTCCGTAAAAATTGCCGGAGATACTCTGGACAACGATATTACTCAGTATATCAAGAAGAAGCACAATCTTCTGATTGGGGAACGTACGGCAGAGACTGTTAAGAAGGAAATAGGCGTCATATTCGATCATGGTCGCAATGACGAAATGGATGTCAGAGGACGTGACATGGTCACTGGTCTTCCTAGAACGATTACGATCTCATCACTGGAAGTTATGGAAGCTACGAAAGAATCCATGGTCGTCGTTGTCGAGCAGGCAAAATCTGTTCTGGAACAGACCCCACCTGAACTTTCAGCTGACATTATCGACCGGGGCATTATTCTCACCGGTGGCGGAGCCATGCTTGACGGCATTGAACTGCTTTTCGCTGAAGAATTGAAAGTGCCAGTGTTCAAGGCGGAAGATCCATTGGATAGTGTAGCTCTTGGAACAGGAATTCTTCTTGAAAACCTTAAGCAGAGAAATAAACTGTATTAAATATAGTAAGCCGATAAGTCTGGGATGTGAGTATTGGAGTGTTCGCTGATGACGTGGAAAACAATCTTAAAAGACATAGCATTTTATGTAATAAAAGTTCTAGTTGTTCTATTGCTTATAGCAGCCGCTTTTATAGGGGGAGCAATGTTAGGATACAGCGTCATTGGAGGAGCTGGGGATCCTATGGATGTTTTTAATCCGGAACTTTGGCAGCATGTATTAGACTTTATATTCTAATTTTTAGCTGTTTTGACGTTTATCTTCGGGTAAGCGTCTTTTTTTTCGTGACTTTCTGATTCTTTTAACAATATGTAATAGTAGGGAAAGAGAAATCTTTCTACTTTAATTAGAAGAGAGGAAAAAACATGAACGCCATTTCATTGATCGGAAGGCTGACCAAGGATATAGAGTTGAAAGATATTGGGGAAGGACGGCTTGTCACCAGTAATACGTTAGCTGTAAGAAAGACCTACAAGAAAGATGGAAGTAGTGATGCGGACTTTATTCCTTTTGTTGCCTGGGGAAAGCGAGCCGAACTCCTTGAAGAGTATTGTTCAAAAGGAGATCTTATTGCACTGACGGGGCGTATGCAGTCCAGGTCTTATAAAACTGAATCAGAAGATATGAGATATGTCGTTGAAATGCTTGTCGAAGATCTGGAGTTTCTCCAGAAAAAGAGCCCCGACAAAGTTGCTGCTAACCCCAGCTGAATCACTTGAAAAAAAACCGGCAGGATGACTTAGTCATCCTGCCGGTTTCTGCTGTCTAAAAAGCAGTAGGTGATATGAACCAAATTTGACGCCGGGCATGTCATACAAGGAAATTCTTCACTATTTACATTGATTTACATAGAAAATTCAACTATGGTAGGTATAATAACAGGAGCACGTATTATAGAAAGAAGGATTGTTATGCATATTTTAATGGTTGAAGACAATGAATCAGTCTGTGAAATGATCGAAATGTTTTTTCTAAAAGAAGAATGGGAGGCTACCTTTGCTCATAACGGTAAAGAAGGACTTTCACTATTTCAGGAGAATGAAAACAGCTATGATCTTGTCGTTCTTGATCTCATGCTGCCTGAAATGGACGGCATAACAATATGCAGAGAAATAAGAAAACAGTCCAGGACAGTTCCTGTAATTATGCTGACTGCCAAGGACTCGGAAAGTGATGAAGTGATCGGTCTTGAAGTTGGGGCGGATGACTATGTCACTAAACCGTTCAGTCCGCTTACTCTCGTCGCACGCATTAAGTCGCTTCTGCGCAGAGCCAATGTGAATGCCTCCGATTCAGCCAATGCTGAATATGAAATAGAAACAGAGCACTTGAAAATGGACCGGACGACTAGAGAAGTTCTACTATACAATCAAGCTCTGGATAATCTGACACCTAAAGAATTTGACTTGCTTTACACTTTAGCCAACAGCCCAAGACGAGTTTTTTCGCGTGAGCAGCTTCTTCAGCTGGTATGGGATTATGAATACTTCGGAGATGAGCGGACAGTTGATGCACATATAAAGAAATTACGTCAGAAACTGTCGGAGAATGGCCCCCAGGTAATTCAGACTGTATGGGGAGTGGGATATAAATTTGATGATACAAGATCGATCGATTAAGATGAAACTGCCGTACTTCTACCAGCTTTTTCTTGGTTTTCTGGCAGTTATCATTATTTTAATGACTGTGACGGTAGTGTCACTTGTTCATTTTGGACGGAATACTGCGGTGAGAAGCATCGAGACTCGCTTATTTCGTTATGCTGAATCGATTAAAGATGAATCGCTGGAAGGCGATGACCTCAGTACCATTCAGGAGCTCCTTTATGATCAAGGGGTATCGTTTTTTGTTTTTGACGAGACAGGCTCTCTGATTTTTCCAGAGCTTCCTCCCGATATGGAGGCGAGAGTGGTTCCCGAAGAAATAGACCGGCTGCGTAGAGGTGAGCGTCTGTCGCTGACTACAAATCAGGAAGACATGCTGGGAAACCCACGTGAAACGGCTCTGATCTATCTTCCTTATTTTGACAATCAGCAGGGAGACTATTCTGGTTTTGTGACAGTTAGTGCACCGGTCAGTCATATTGATGAACAAATGGAAGAACTGGAAGGGAACCTCTTTCAGGCATTTCTGATTTCAACAATATTAGCTGTACTGATGAGCTTTATCTTCGCTCATAATCAGGTTAAGAGGGTAAATCGTTTAAGAAAAGCAGCACATCAGGTAGCTGAAGGCGAGTACAGTATACGTTTGGACCATAAGGAAAGAGACGAAATCGACTATCTCTCAAGAGATTTCAATCGTATGGTCAGCGCGCTCAAGTTATCCCAGGAAGAAGTGAATCGCCAGGAGGAGCGAAGGAAGACATTTATGCAGGATGCGGCTCATGAGATGAGGACCCCCTTGACTACAATCAATGGCCTGCTGGAAGGACTCGAGTATGGGGTTATTCCTGAACAGCAGAAACTGAGAAGTATTCAGCTGATGCGCAAGGAGACACGCCGTCTGATCAGACTGGTCAATGAAAACATGGATTATGAAAATATCCGTTCCAATCGGATTGTTCTGAAAAAGCATTATGTGCCTCTTGGTGATATACTTGAGGAAATTAAGGAACAGATGAAAGAGATAGTTGTGGAATCAACTAACACACTGATAATAAAAGATGTTGAAGGACTTTTTGTATATTCGGACTACGACCGGCTGAAGCAGATACTGGTGAATCTCATAAAGAATGCCATGCAGTTTACTAGTGAAGGAACGATCATTGTCAGTGGAACAAAAACTGACGAAGGAGTCAGTATCAGCATTAAGGATACCGGGATAGGCATGTCTGAGGAAGAGCTGCGCTTTATCTGGGAACGGTACTTCAAAGCGGATTCTTCAAGAGTCAATACGAAGTATGGAGAGTCTGGTCTGGGACTTGCTATTGTTCAGCAGCTTGTCCAGCTTCATCAGGCTAGCATAGATGTTGAAAGTCAACCAGGCGAAGGAACCATCTTCACAGTTCACTTTCCTGATAAAGAGGAAGGGTATAGTGAAGAAGAATGAGAAAAACTTTTGAGAAATTCATTAAATCTTGAGAATATCTGACCTGTAAGGGCTTGTATGGTGGATGGAGTTAAAAGATCGTTCATTTTCATGTAAAGTCCTTTACAGGTCTGATTTTTTGGTCTATATTTATAAGTTGAAAGAGGCGTGTTCAGTACTGAATTAAACTTGTACTAACGGGCCGTCATGTCTAACAGAGATAAAGAAGGGACTTCTATGTCTAAAATAAAACAAATCTTCATGAAACAAACTGATCTATTCAGCATACTTATCGTTCTATTCTGGCTGAAAACTTATGTTGCCTACCTAATTGAATTTGAACTGGGGGTAACTGGGTGGCTTCAGCATGTCATTTTACTGATCAACCCTTTAGGGCTGGGTATCATTCTCTTTTCGGTGGCACTTTTCAGCAAAAACAAGAAACGTCGTACCTGGCTGCTGATGGGGATTCTGCTGGCGGCTACGCTGCTTCTCTATTCAAATATTTTATACTACAGAGAGTTTACTGACTTTCTGACAATGAACATTTTAGTAGGATCCAACAACGTATCCGGTGCACTGATATCGTCCACGCTGGCCATGATGAGGCCTTGGGATGTTTTGTACTGGATCGATGTTATAGTCTTTTTGGCTTTGATGTATAAGGTGAAAAGAGGCCAGTCAGTATTTGGCAGTAGACTGGATATCAGCAGGAAAGCAGCTGGGACACTTCTCTTAGGGATTCTTATGCTCGTCGGAAACCTGATGTTGGCAGAAATCAGTCGACCGCAGCTGCTTACACGGACATTTGACCGGAATTATATTGTTAAATATTTGGGAATCAACTTTTTTACAGGATACGATGTCTATCAAACAGCTAAGAATTCTCATATTAAAGCCAGCGCTGACGAATCTCATCTTGAAGAAATCGTCAGTTATGCAAAAGCTAACCGTGCTGAACCCAATCCTCAATATTTTGGAATGGCAGAAGGCCGTAATGTCATTGTGATCGCTATGGAAAGTATTCAGCAGTTTCTGATCGATTATGAGCTAGAAGATGAAAACGGCGAGACACACGAAGTCATGCCTTTTGTAAACAGTCTTTATAATAGTGAAGAGTCCTTCAGCTTCAGTAATTTCTATCATCAGACTGGACAAGGAAAATCTTCAGATGCTGAAATCCTCACTGAAACGTCTCTATATGGACTTCCTCAGGGCAGTGCATTTCAGACTCTTGGGTCATCCAATACATTTCATGCAACACCGGGGATACTGAAAAGTAAAGCTAATTATACATCAGCAGCCTTTCACGGCAATGTCGGTTCTTTCTGGAATCGTTCAGATACTTATCGGCAGTTCGGTTATGATTATTTCTTTGATGCCGAATTTTATGATCTGTCAGGAGATCGGGCGCTTGAGTATGGATTGAAAGACAAGCTGTTCTTCAGAGATTCTGTTGAGTATCTTGAGCAGCTTCCACAGCCATTCTACACCAAGTTTCTTACAGTCACACACCATTTCCCTTATCCTCTGGACGACCAGAATTCTGGGTTTCCGATTGCACAGACAGATGATTCTACAGTGAATGACTTCTTTGCCACTGCTAATTATGCTGACGAAGCGATGGAGGAATTTTTCACTTATCTGAAAAAAACAGGGTTATATGAAAACTCTATTTTTGTCATGTATGGGGATCACTACGGCATTTCCAATATGAGAAACCCTCACGTGGCTCCACTTATTGGAAAAGATCCTGAAGAGTGGGGAGAATTTCAGAATGCCGAGATGCAGAAGGTTCCGTTTATACTTCACATTCCTGGAATGGATGAAGGGGAAGTGTTCGACATGCCGAGCGGGCAGATTGATGTGCTGCCAACCCTGCTCCATCTTCTTGGTATAGAAACGGATGATTATCTGTTTATGGGACAGGATCTACTCTCTCCGGGACATGACAGCAGCGTAGCGTTGAGGAATGGACGAGTGATCACAACTGACTACACCTTCATTACTGACCGGATCTACGACAACCAGACTGGGGAAGAATTATCCGAGCAGTTTACTGAAGCAGAACGTCTTGAACTTCTCGCAGAACGAGACCGTGCTCGAATGGAAATGAATCATTCGGACAGACTGATGTCCATGGACTTGCTCAGATTCTATCAGCCTGAAAGTCTGACAAAACTGGATCCACTGGATTATACCTATTCCAATCAGATGGACATTCTTCAGAACCATCCAGAAAAACAGACGAGTGTAATTGAGAAGAACGACGGTCATTCCACACTTGAACTTTATGAAACAGATGCTCCTGAAATCAGGGAAAAGATGGATTATATCTATCGTCCGAAACCTGGACTGATGGAAAGAATCAGGAACTAATAGAATGAAGAATGATAAGAAGAGAGATGAACAGACTGTTTGTCTCTCTTCTTTTCGTGCGCCCGGCATGGGCGACAACTTGGTGGTGAAAGTCCACTACAGACTTGGCAGTAGGAACTGTTAGCGAAAGTCAAGGGTGTCCGCCGTGAGGCGGAATCTGAAGGAAGACGGACGCAAATGCTTGCGCTGACGAACAGAAACTTCATACAAAGGCTGAATCAGGACGGATGAGCTTGCGAAACAAAGTGAAGTCCGATACTGCCTGAATCCTGTACAGTAAATGGAGCAGTGACATGAGCAGAAGGTTGTCGTTCTTACCCGGGGAGGTCTCTTTCTTTATATCAAACTTTTTCAGTGAT
>NZ_BAAADA010000048.1:0-249 GCF_039522005.1 Alkalibacterium indicireducens | reverse complement strand
AATTTTGAAAATCAAGGAGGTGTACACGCCATCAGTATCGCAGAAAACATCGTGATTAAGTTCAGAGAGATGGCTACCTACAAAAGGATACGCTGGAAGCAAAAGAATATGTAGGAGTGCGTAGGGGCGTAACACAGAAATGAATAGACAAAATGATATCTCATTAATCGATCGAGTAGTCGATAGAAAGAATATAAAGCTTGCCATCAAGAAAGTTAAAAAGAACAAAGGCAAGCCAGGTGTAGACGG
>NZ_BAAADA010000047.1:0-33119 GCF_039522005.1 Alkalibacterium indicireducens | reverse complement strand
AGTAAGTCGGCGAAACAAAAATTCCGGAATAAACTCAGAAAATTAACTCGTCGCAATCGACCAGGCTCTTTCAAAGGTATAGTGAAGGACATCAACCGTGTAACGGTAGGATGGATTAATTACTATAGAATCGGATTTATGAAATCTTTTATGATTGAAATTAAATCGTGGTTGAACCATCGGCTAAGACAATTGATTTGGAAGAGATGGAAGAAAGTATCCACTCGATATAGAAAATTAAAACAACTGGGGATAGAACACGATGATGCACTCAAAATGGCTGGTAGCCGAAAGGCTTACTGGAGGCTCTCGCGAAGTAAAACTTTACATCGTGCGATAACAAATAAGAAGCTCGAACAGTGGAAATTAAAAGATTTAATACTACTGTATGAACGTTAGAGATATTCAAGTTATTGAACCGCCGTATACGAGAACCGTACGTACGGTGGTGTGAGAGGTCTACTAGTCAATTAATGACTAGTCTCCTACTCGATTACTCACAAATCTTTTAATACAGTTCAAAAAAGGAGAGGTTATTTTGGATTACATTCCATTCATTAAACTAAGGCAAGAGGTTGTTCATGAAACACCTATTCAAAGTAGGAAGCTTACATCCGCATTCACTGTAGCTAAATACGCCCAAGAACTAATCGGCAACTGTGACAGAGAGACCGTGATTGTATTCGGTCTAGGTACGAAATCAGACATTAATTTCATATCAACCGTATCAGTCGGATCATTGAATTCTTCACTCGTTCATCCCCGTGAGATATTTAAAGCCAGCATTGCCTCAAACTGTGCTCGGCTGATTATTGCTCACAATCATCCCTCTGGAGACATCCGTCCGTCAGATGCTGACCATAGCTTTACTCGTCGAATTTGTGAAGCCGGTTATTTACTTGGTATTGAGGTACTGGATCATGTCATCGTGTCTTCTAATCAATATTACTCTTTTAAAGAGTATGGTCATATCGAAAGGAAGGGCTAGCTCATGGACTTCTCTCAACACGCTCTTAACATGCTAAGCCAACACTTAGGACAGCCTATTGGACTAGACGACACTGGATACGAGTCATACATCTTTGAAGCCGAAGAGCTTGACAGGACAATCATTCCAGCGAATTATCAGTCGTATCTTGCAAAACACCTGGACATTATGAGTCATTCATATATATATAAAGAATTAATCGTTTTTGTACTCTATCCCCTCACTGACTCCTCTTCCAAGCAAACATTTATTGGTTTACTTCATAAAGACAAGTTATTAAGCTACCGTATTATTACAGGAGGTATTTAAATGTTCACAGCTATTCTTGTTCTGGAAATCGTTGCACTGGTTGCGACATCCGCCGCTAGGGAATTGAAAAAGAGAAAATAAACTAAGGAGTTTGATATTAATGGTAAAAGAATTAACTGCCAGCATGGCAACTAAAGTTATCGAAGAAGATTCAGGAACACATCGTTACGTATTAGAACGATCATGGAACAAAAAAGGAAAAGCAAAAATGGCCACTGTCATTACACTATACCCTAGCACAAGTGAGCTTATATTAACCGATACGACTACAATGCTCATCACTAATAATATTTATAAACTTGGTTACGATGGCTTTTTTTCAGTCAACCTATTTTCCAAAGTTAACCTTCCCGATTTCCCGTCCAAATCAGGGAGTAGACGCAACTTCAAGACTGCTTCAAATGCTACCAACGACAAACATATTCTTGAGTGTGCAAAAAATTCCGGTATAGTCATATTGGCTTATGGTAGTCTGCCCTCCAAGAACAAGCAAGTCAAAGAAAGATTAGACCACGTATTAAAGCTATTTGAAAAGAATGACCTTACGACAAAAGTTAAAGTGTTAACAGATGAAAAAAAAGAGAAGTGTTTTCACCCTCTATCTGCTCGTGTAAGAAAAAATTGGAATCTGATATAATAACTAAAAGGAGTGATACATCAGATGACCATACTCAATACGCCCAATCTCTGGAGAGAAAATATTATTTGGGTCAATGAAACAAAAAGAAGAGATCATAAGCGAAATGCTACTGTACCTAAAGAGAACTCTAAAGCTGGAGCAACGCCAGAACGGTTTTATAAAAGGTATGTACACAGCCTGATTGCTCTCAGCTTTACTAATGAGTACTCCAACATCGTGGGGGACGATTTTCTCATTGAATCACTTAGACCTGATTTAAAAGAGATCTATACTGAGCCTATTGAATCAAACTTGGATCTTCTGGAGCTTCTAGAGAAGATACCTACTCTTAAAAAGACAATCCGTACGGAAAATATATATAGTCACGTCTTTTCTGAAAAAATATTTAATTTAGAATCGAAGGCCTTAAAATTTGTACTGTACTTTATGACATCTTTTCATAATCTAGACAACTTGGCTAATGACTACCAGAAAGTTTTTACGGAAAGAAAAAAAGTCCAGTATGAATCTTGGGACAAGAAAGCGTATTTTAATCAGACAATAGCCGAAATTTATCGAGAAGATTTTTTATTTACTTTATTACTTGAGCTATTAGATTTGTCGATTAAACAAGAGAAAGGGCTAAGACTTTCCGATGTGACATCATTATATAATAGCTATTTGAGCGATACACCTACACGTGAACATGGATTTTCTTATAAGCAATTGTATGACCGTCAGTATAATCAGGCATTCGAAAAGATTACTGATGGGAGTGAAGTACCCTATTGGTATGGTGATAGTACATGGAACAAGGCCGTTGATGGAAAATTGAATGTGACATCTTCAAAGAAAGATAACCGCTCTGTGATTAACTTTTCCATTCCAAAGGATGTAACTAATTTAAACGATGATGAAATAGGATCAGCATTAGACCTTATTCTCGATCTTTTCGTTATCCAGGTAGATTTTGACTCGGTACACAATCACCTGAACAGAAAAGAGGTTGACTTTTTACCTGCTCTGGTAAAAGATGCCTTAAATATTCAAAAAAAACATAGTAAAGATCATACGTTCTATCAGATACAGAGAGAGGATTTTTACAAAAAGGAAACTGAGTTCAACTTTTCTCAGCATTTTAAAACATTATCTCAAGCAGAAAAAGATAACGAACACCAGCCACATTACATTCTTAATCCCCGTATTCCAACATTAGTGAGACAAATCGCTAACACAGTAAATGATGGGATACCGGCCATAAAATTCATCGAGTTTCTAACGTAAGTTATTTAATACCTCATTAATTATTTTAGCGCAATGAATTCCCTTAAATATGGATTCATTGCGCTATATTTTTTTTCTCGCTTTCCTAAGCTTCGATGATATTACCTGAATATTAATCAATTATATACATAGCCTCCCCATACCATAATAAATTTCATCTGTCAAATCGATTGTTGATTATTGCGTAAAAAAAGACTCTTTTATACTGAGTGTAGCTTAAATTTAAGCCTATAAAAAAATTGATGGCCATTCAATTAATAAAATTTAAGGAGAAAAACAATGAGTATGTACTACAGACAGGACACATTTAGCAAGCCAGATCACATTCATTTCGAAGGGCAGATTACTGAACTATGGGTAGATAACGGATTTAAAACAGCAATACTGAAAGTTTTGCATGGTACTAACGACTTTGGCTTCAGTACTGGAGATATTAAAGTCTTTAAGTTTTACTCTTATATATACAGGAATATCGCTGAAACAGATGTAACCGTCGAATCTAAGCTTATGGAACAGCTTATTCATGAGTATGACTTTGATGGGGAGATTGAAGATTTACTAGGGAAAAAACTTTACTTCACCTACGCAGTTACTCCTTTAGACGCTGATTCTACAGAATACGAGTTTGAATTTTTATCTGTGGAGCCAATTGATAGTCTCAGCACCTCATATTTTGACTTGAAGAGGCCGTTCCAATCCTCGGAGTTTACTGGTCAAGTAGAAGACATCCATGTTACTGATGAAGGTTTTGGTATCTTAATGAAAATACCAAATGAACGTATTCCTGGAAAGACACCAGAACCACTACTCAAGTTCTTCTGGATACCTGAAGAAGAATATTGGGATGTTGACGGTTTAATATCAATTTATAACTATCCTTCAAAAGATCGCGAAATGTGTAATATTGAAGAACTAAAATCAAGAACCGTAACTGTAGAGGTTTTAAATCCTTACAGAACAGTTGATAACTATGGAAGTGTATATAAATACAAAGAGTATGTAAACAAAGTTTGCGCCATAGAATAATCATTCAGTTTTAAAAATAAATAAGATTAGTTCGCCATAAAATTTACAAACAGCTGGCTAAAGTACTATGCTAAAGAGCTTTTTATTAGCCTTTCTAACTGCTCCTATGTGTCTTTGACCTATGTTAAGCAACTTAATATGGGTCAAAGACAATAAGAGTAAGAGGGTCATAGTAAGTTAATCACCCTGATGGTTTTCTGTATTTTCTCTAAGGAAAAACATCGCGAATTAGCTTATTACAGAAAGTCCTTGTTTCAACGTATACGATTCTACATTAAGAAAGAAAATAAACCAATCAAAGGAGTAAGGTGAAATGTATAAAGATAATATTGACTACGAGATGTACAGAAACATTCAGTTTAAAGGGAAAATCATTGCGTTAATTAACGAAGATGCATGCATAACGGCAGTCATCAAAGTTTTAAATGTCGAGGATAGTACAGGCATAAAAAAAGGAGATATTCGATTGTTAAAGTTTAACACGTGGCTCTACGATAACGACAAATCGGCTCTACCGCTATATGATACACACTTTCTTTTTCAAATGACAGAAGACTATGATTTTCTTTGCAACTACGAAACACTAATTGGTAAGCGATTTTATTTTTATTATACTGGTAAGCACGTAGAACTTAATCCAGGACTTTACCAATATCGCTTTATAAGTGCTGTTCCAATAGATGATATTAATTCTGAAAACACAGATCCCAGTATTGATAATACTGATGAAAATAATAGTTATAGACCAGACGTCATCCATCCGGTTAACAATGACGGGGACAACAGTATTGATTCCGTAGAGCACTACTCCTTATATAAGGAATTTTGGATTCCTAAGGAAACTGCAAAAATCTATGAGCTATATTCATCGTTCATTGCACAAATTGAATCATTGTCAAACAGCAGCTATTCTAAAGCATTCCGAGATGAAAAGTTAAGTGAAGTTGCTGATGAAGACTCACTTAATAAATTTTATGTCAGTAAGAACCTGAAATCTTTAAAGACCGAATCAGATTTGAATAGGTTGGGTGATACTAATGGATAAAACAGTATTGCAAGCCGAGAATTTTACTTTTGATTTAAATAAGGGAATTAGTTATTTCACGCAAGAGGGTGAGGAATACTGTTCACTTTATGCACGTATTAAACAAGTATTCATTGACAGCAACACTCAAGTCCAATCGTTCAGTCTTGAATATATAAACAAGGTAACTAAAAAATTAGAAACACAACGTGTATCTTATAGTAAGATTCTTCCTACCGGTATCATGTCACTTATGGAATACGGAGTCGATGTAACGAACAAAAATCGTGCTGAACTCAGCAATGCTTTAATCGCTAGCTTGGATTTAGCTGAAACGATTTATATCAACAGTAGTTACGGATTTGATCATTTCAATGGAACACAGATATTTGTCAGCGATCGTATTCATAGTTCACATTCTATTAATGAAAGCATACAAGTTTCACATGACAGATACGATTTAAAACCGTCTGGGACAATGGAAGAATGGCTTGACATGTACGAATCGTGTATTCGGGGAAATCCTACTTTAGAGCTAGCTGTGGTCTTTGGACTAGCTTCTCCCCTTTTGGCTTATTTAAAACAAACTAATGCAGATATTAATTCCCTTTTGATACACCTTTCTGGAGACAGTACTACCGGCAAAACTACTGCACTAAGTTTGGCTATCTCTGTAGCTGGAAGCCCCAATATCGGAGAAAAATCACTTCTCCGTTATTGGAACGGTACTTTGAACTCTGTCATGGCAAGTCTAGAAGGTGTTCACGGTATTCCTGTAGCATTTGATGAGCTGTCTACGAACGCACACTCTAATTTAACCAGCTTAGTCTACTCCTTAACAGATGGAGTAGGTAGAGCTAGAGCCAACATTGATGGCAGCCTTCGTGATGTAGGTAGATGGTCTACAGTAATGCTAAGTTCTGGGGAACTTAGCATCTACAACCGGTTGAGTCAAAATATAGGTCTAAGGGTTCGTGTCTTTGACTTTGAGAATACTCAGTGGACTTCATCAGCAGAACAAGCTGAGACGATAAAGAATATTACCTCTAGAAATAACGGCCATATTCTTCCAGCTTTTGTTGATTTTCTTTTCTCAAAAGATACCCAGTCTATCACTACTCAGTATGAGTCACAAGTCAGTAGACTCATCGCTCAAATGCCTGAGTCTAGCACAAAGCAACGTGTTGCGAGAAAGCTTGCAATTATATTGACAGCAGCTGAGCTAGTCAATGAATCTGAGATTTTACAGGTTGATACAGAAGCTATATCTGAAATCTTAGTTTCTTATGAGAACAACCACATTAGCGAACGTAATTTAGGTGCGACTGCTCTTGATAAATTGATGCAATATCTGATAGTCAATAAGCGTTCCTTAACGCGTTACGGACATAGGACTGTCGGTTATCTGGAAGGTAATACGGTCTGTATTTATCGAGATCAGCTGAGCAGCATCCTTAAAAAAGTCGGTTTTGAGGACTCGCAGATAATCGTTAATAGTTGGATTAAATCTAACGACATTATCCAAACCGAAGAGGATCGCAAAACCACTCGCAGAGTCATTGATGGAAAAAGATACATCAGCTACAAAATAAGAATTCCTGAGGCTTATGTAAACGAAGGCCTAAAGGAAGTTGTTTACGATGGGGCAATCAATGCAGAAAAAATTAGAACCGAACTTACAGATATCATGGATTAGCTCTTTTTAAAGACTAACAAACAGGAAGGAAGAACACAGTCATGGAACAAACCAATCAGCAAATTGAAAAGTTTATTGATACACTAATTGAAATTCTTTTAATAATCGAGAAAGAAGAACACAATTATGACAAGTAAGGTAGTTTTATATGCCCGACAATCAACTGACATTCAACAATCTATTTCAGCGCAGATTTCTGCGCTGATGGATTGGAATAATAAGCACTTAGGTGCAGAAGTTATTTCAAAATTTACGGATGAGCTTAGTGGAAAAAATACAGATCGACCCGGATTCATAGAAATGAAATCATTTCTTAAGGATACACAAGCTGACGCGCTTCTTGTTTGGCGTTATGATCGATTGGCACGCAAATTAATTGATTTAGTTCAGTTCCTAGATTACTGTGCCCACTTAGGTGTAAAGGTTATAAGTATCACTGAATCTTTATCTGAAGAAAATAATTCCTATGCTATGGATAAGTTTCAGATTTCAATGCTGGGTGCATGGGCAGAATATCAAAGAAAAGTAATTAAAGAAAACCAACAAATTGGCTTTCAACAAAAATACAATGAAGGACGCATTGTCTCTTCTCAAGTACCGTATGGCTATCGCTGGAATGAGGGGGAAGTGATTATTGATGAATTTGAGGCAGAAATAGTCAGGAAAATTTATGACCAGTATGCTCAAGGTTTAGGCTATTCTAGAATAGCTGACCAATTAAATGATGCAGGGCTTTTGAATCGTAATGACAAAAAATGGGTCGGTGCACGTATTCAAGCTATTCTTAAGAATGACTTTTATATCGGACAAGTCACTAGTAAGTATGGCAATAAGAATAGGCATGATGTTCCCATTATTTCAATGAACCTTTTCTACACCGTTCAGTCCTTAAGAGAAGCCAAGCAAGCTCACAAAAAATGGGTCGTTAGACGATTTATTCTACGCAAAAAGTTAATCTGTCCTTATTGTGGAACTGTATGCACACCTCAGCACACCCTTAATAGTGATAAGACCTATTACTATTATCGTTGCGCCAGAACGTCTTCTGATGGGACTAGTCACTGCAAGGGGATTAACATAAATGCTTCTGACGTCGAAAAAGAAGTCATTCAACTAATTAATCGTTTCGTCCATTCTGATGTGACTATAGAAAAGATACAGCGACAACTTGAAAAGAAAAATAGTTCTATAGCTAGAGCAAATCAGCAAAAAGAAAAAAACTTATTACAGCGGCAAAAATTAATCCTGTTGCGCTATGAGAAAGGCGAAATTAATGATGAGCAACTGTCAGCAGCTTTGAAAAATGTCCGAAAGAGAAAGCAAAAGTTGAAGTTTGAACCTCTTATTCCCGAAAACATTATAGAGCTGCTAGACTCTCAGTTGACTATCGATAAAGTCCCTACCCTCGCAGATTTTATACTCTATCAAGAGATAATTGAAAAAGTTCTGGTAAATCCAAAAAAAGAAATAACGGCTATTTATTTGACTGGTATTCCTTATAATATTTTAAAGAAGGTGGACAACTGATGATTAATAATAAATTACGAGCTGTCGGATATACTCGGGTTTCTACTAAAGAACAAGCCGTAGATGGATATTCTTTGAACGCTCAAAAAGAGAAAATAAAGCAGTATTGCGAAATGCATAACTTTGAATTAGTTGATGTCTATACTGATGAAGGAATCAGCGGTAAGGATATCGAAGGAAGAGCGGGAATACAAGATCTAATGAATGATGCAAAAGAAAATCTGTTTGATGTCGTCATCATCTGGAAACTTTCACGTATTAGCAGAAAATTGATCGATACACTCTCAATCATTGAACATCTGAACGAATTGAATATTTCTCTGCAGTCAATTTCAGAGAAATTAGACTTAACGACCAGTAACGGTACCTTCATGGTCCAGCTTATGGCCTCTGTCAATGAACTAGAAAGAAACACCTTAAAAGATTTTGTAGTGTTAGGACACAAGGCCAAAGCGAATGATGGAGAGTGGAATGGAGGCAAGGTCATCGGTTATGATAATATAAAAGGAAAGAACGGAAAGAGCAAGCTGGTGATTAATGAAAAAGAAGCTAAAATAGTAAGGTACATCTATGAAACATATTTAAATGGTCATGGCTATAGACATATAGCCAATAGCTTAAACCATACAGGCTACAAAACTAAACGAGGGAATAAGTTTAGTACCATAGCAGTGAAAGATATTCTTCTAAATCCATTATACAAAGGCCAGATTCGTTATGGTAAGAAAACTAACGGTATTAAACACCCCAAGGGATCACCTATAGAAGTAAAAGGTATCCATGAGCCTATAATCGACCCAAAAACATGGGACAAGGTGCACGAACGATGGATTATGCGGTCAAAACAACCTTCACACAACCGACTAGGTTCAAATGTGCTAACTGGATTAATCAGGTGCCCGGACTGCCATGGTCACATGGTTGTTTCAAATTCCAGCTATCGGCTCAAGGATGGATCTAGGGTGAAAAAGAGCTATTATGTGTGCGGTGCATTTAAAAACAAAGGCGCCACAGCCTGCAAAGCTAACGGTATTGAGGTAAGTAAAGCAGAAGAAAAAGTTTCTAATCGTTTCGAGGAACTAATCGACTCAGACAAGTTATTAGAACATTTAGTCAGTCAGATGCAGTCTCGTACAGTTGAAGATAAAGCCCAGCTTGAAAATCACAAATCATTTTTGACAGATAAAATAGTGAAATGCGATGACCGTATAGACAACTATAAAAGCAAGATTAGTGAAGAACCGAGCTTATCTGACGTTTGGGAGCTTGCTATATCGCGTATAGAAACCGAGAGAGAAGAGTACACTCAAGAATTATTAGTTACACAAAGAAGAATAAAAACAGAGAGTAGTTCCCTCGACATAGAGCTAGTTTCGAAACTTATGAATAGATTAATTAAAAAAATGAAATCGACTCAAACAAATCGTGAATTAAAAGAACTCTATCTCGCTTTCATACAGGAAATAAAAATGGATAAAAACAAAATGGAGCTTGATATTAAGTTACTGTTCAATGAAGCAAATATTGCAGAGTACCTAATTGACAAGCCTGATCCTGATAATTCCCTAGGTTTACCCAGATTAGATTCAAAAGATAACACATCAAAGAACCTTCCAAAAGATGGAAGGTTCTTTTTACGTCATCCAATTGAGATTTGGGTCTAGCCTATTTCCCGATTCCCCGTCGTATTAGGGTAATGAACAGCATGCTTAGTAAGCAGAAGTATGCTGTTCGCCTATTAGATGAACTTAATCAATTCTATTTTAAACTGATTGACGTTTTCATACTCTGTTACCTCTATCTCTGCTTTATTACTAGTTTGTTCTTCAAAGGCTTCTGTATCCACGATGAAGAATTGGTCCTTAATATGTTGATACTCAGGCTCTTCTACATCTACGATGGAAAGATGTGTTCTTGAATCTTCATCATCAAGATATTCAAGGTCCTTATAAGAAACAATTGTTTTATATTTACGACCAATGTCATCCGATGATAATACACTAAATGAATCCGGCATTTAATCCCTCCTCTATTTATTTAAATTTACCAAATAGAGCAGAGAAAGTCGATATTTTATTGCTGCTAAAATAAAATTAACGGCATGTTCCAGGATATTACCGCCTTTAGCCTCTCCCCGAATCCCCGACGTTTTTACTATAGATAGTCCTCAAAAGTGCATGTAATAATCCTTAGGTTAACATTTAAAACAATCTCATACATGCGCCGAATCATGTGTGATACAAATTCTTATCATCATTTATGATACGGTTCATTCCGCATAATCCGAAAGGCTCGATAGACTTGCTCTACTAATATCAGTCGCATCAGCTGGTGAGGATAGGTCATTTTTCCGAATGAGATGGTTGTGTCACTGCGCTTCATGACGGCTTCGCTTAATCCTAGTGAGCCACCGATGACGAAGACGATTTTGCTGCTGCCGTGGATCATGAGCTGTTCGATTTCTTTGGCGAAGGATTCCGAGGTGCGTTCTTTTGACTCGATCGCCAATGCAAAGACATAAGCCTGATCCGGTATCTTGGCCAGTATCCGCTCACCTTCTTTTTCTTTCACCTGAACCATTTCTGCTTCGCTCAGATTCTCCGGTGCTTTTTCGTCCGGGACTTCGACTATTTTTATTTTTGTATAGGCACCAAGTCGTTTGGTGTATTCCTCGATGCCTTTCTTCAGATATTTCTCTTTCAGTTTTCCTACTGAGACTATAGTGATATCCATAACCGACTCCTTTTAGACCTGATCCAGAATTTTCGCCAGGATGCGTTTCATTTCAAAGTATTCTTCTTCTTCAAGCTTGATTTCTTTTGTAAATGCCAGAGGGACTTCTACAATTTCCGACTCCAGTGCTTTCCCTTTTTCAGTCAGACTGACTTCGACCACGCGCTCATCCTGAAGCGACCGTGTCCGCTGGATCAGTCCTCTTTCTTCCATACGCTTAAGCATCGGTGTGAGCGTACCTGAATCAAGAAACAGTCTTTCGCCAAGTGCTTTGACGGATAAGATATCTGTTTCAAATAAAACCAGCAGCACCAGGTACTGCGGATACGTTACGTTAAATTTTTCCAGCAAAGGACGGTAGATTTTCGTAAATTGTCTTGTTGCTGCGTAAAGCGGAAAGCATAGCTGATTGTCCAGTTTTAATATGTCTAATGTCTTCTCGTTCATTCCTTCCCTACATTATAGCAATTTACTTTTTAAGTTCCTATAGTTTGACACGGATACTTTAATTGTTTGAATTCTAATTTCGGTCAAGTGAAAAAGAGGAACGATATGACAAATGTGGGGCTCGCATTATATACTGCATCATCTAAAGCGACAGACGGACGTAAAGGTCATGTCAGATCCTCAGACGGCACACTCGATTTAATTTTGCCTTTACCAAAAGGAGTAGGCGGAAAAGAAGAAGCAGGCATGACCAATCCGGAACAGCTCTTTTCTGCAGGATATGCCGATTGTTTTGACAGTGCGCTTCAGATGGTTGCACGTCAGGCCAAAAAGAAGCAGAGGAATTGGTTGATCAGGCCCACCAGGTCTGTCCGTATTCACGTGCCATCGAAGGCAACGTCAAAGTCAAGAAAACAGTAAAAGCAATCTAATCTTTTCTTATCCACAGTTTCTCCTCTTTGATCTCTCAGGCTTCCCCTGGGAGATCTTTTTAGTTTTCCACCCTCTTTCCACACTTATCCCCAAAGTTATCCACATATCCACAGGTCCTGTTCCCGTTTTTTCGAGTGATTCATACATTTTTACCGAAAAAGTAGATTGTTAGCTTTTAAAGTTATGCACAGTTTTACACAGCTCGATTTTTTCCTCTCTGAAACATAAAACCTTATAGTACCAACGTTTAAAAGATACATTTTGTTATACTAAAAAAAGTTATACACACCAGGTTTGTGCACTGTGTATAACTTTTTCAGCAAATCTTTGATATACCGGGCTTCTATTTTCCACTTTCCACACCCGAACAAGGTTATCCCGAAAGTTATACACAAAACGAGAAAAGCGGAACAAGTCAGCCCTGACACCTTCAAAAAATAGTGGGTGTGGCCCTGAATGAGCATCCTGCGCAATGGGTCCACCCATCTTTTTTTGAACGGTGTCAGACTTGTCCTTACAAGTTGTAGTGCTTTAGCACGTACAACTATTGTTGAGATCGACCGAGCGCTAGCGAGTAGTGCAGCTAGACAGTATGAATTATCATACGAAACTTATGCTTCTTTTCAAAAAAATACACAGCCCTATATATAGCAGCTGTGTATCCCCAGATTTTCAGTTTATATCATTTCTTCTGAACTACGCATGGTGATCGTTGTGGATTGCAGTTCACCATCCCGGTAGAACTCGACTTCCACTTCCTGACCAATTTCCGTATCATAGATTTCCTGTCTCAGTTCGATTCCGTTCTGAACGTCTACCCCATTGAACGAAACAATCACGTCATTGGCTTCCATTCCGGCATCTGCGGCTGCGCTTCCTGTTGCGACTTCAGCAACTACGACGCCTCCATCGATATCTTCAGGCAGATTCAGGATAGCCTGCTGCTGTTGTGGAGAGACCATGGACAGATCGACCATGCCTACACCTAGGAGCGGTCTGACGACTTCTCCATTTTCTTCAAGCTGATTGATGATATCGACCACATCATTACTTGGAATGGCAAAGCCCATCCCTTCGATTGTAGACGATGAGATTTTCATTGAGTTGATCCCGATAACTTGTCCGGCTATGTTGACCAGTGGGCCTCCGGAATTCCCTGGATTAATAGCTGCGTCTGTCTGGATCGCCGTCATTTCCCAGTCCATCTCACCATCCATATTGGTATCAACAGGTACAGTACGTTCAACAGCCGAAATAATGCCTGATGTCACAGATGACGCAAAGTTCGTCCCAAGAGGTGAACCAATAGCTATAGCCGGTTCTCCAACGGTCAGATTCCCAGAATCTCCGAATTCAGCTACCGTTGAAACTTCTTCCGAATCGATTGATAGAACGGCCAGGTCTGTCCAGACGTCTGCACCGATGACGGTTGCTTCAATACGTGTGCCGTCTTTAAATAGGACTTCAATTGCATCCGATCCTTCGATTACGTGATTATTTGTAAAGACGTAGGCTGTGTCTCCGTCCACTTTATAAACGGCACCACTTCCTGTTCCTGCCTGAAGAAGATTTTCTTCATCTTCCTCGGTCGCCTCGGTTTCTCCATACCATCCCCATGGGGTGTCACCAATACGCTGGAGATTGATGATCGATACCACCGCATCGTCAATGACATCGACCGCATCCGTGATACCTGATGAGACGTCTACACGCATTTCAGAGACGGTTACTCGTCCGTCTTCATCCACTACGCCATTTTGAGTATCTTCTTCCGGTTCAGTTGTATCGTTATCTAACAAGTCACATCCGACAAGAAAAGAGGATGTAAGCATAAGTGCTAAAAATGATGACCATTTCTTAGTTTTAGTTTTCATCGTTGTTCCTCCTACTATATAAAAGCATGTTTACTATATCACCTATTTTTGTTCAAAAAGTGAAGTATTTATTAAAAACTATCTGTTATTTTCAGTTTAGCATATTTTGTATCTTTACAGTATTATGACGGTCTTTGACGTATTGTTTCCTCCCTTATTATAATAATTTTTCTTCGGTTGGCAAGAGTGATTTTCATGAAAATCACGTCCTTTTTTGCCCTGTTTTTCAGATAGTCAGGCTCACTGTCTGCATGCCCGTCGAATGGAATTGATCCAACTTGTTAACCGCACAGGACATAACTGAAGCTTGTCTAAAAATTAAGGGGGGGGAAATGTCAGTAAACTGTTTCTACTTGTAGCTTATCCCCATTTCCATACTCGCAGCTGCCACTAGACCAGGTCTAGTTATACCTTATTCTCAAAAAGGATTCCAAACTGTCACTAGCCCCCTTTTAGCGGCACCTTAATCTATCTACGGATCTCAAACTGCAGCTAAACGCGTTCTAATGACAGCTTATTCCTACAATAGATGCTAAAATATCATTAGATTCCCCCTAACGAGACCTTAACAGTACGTCTACCGCCTGAACTATAGCTAGACGACCAACTAACGGCATCTCAGCCAAGCGACTAAATCGTAAACTAAAACTAGCCCGCCCTACACCCACAAAGCCCTTCAAGATTGGAAGATTTGAGGCACTCAAATCTGACCCCTTAAAAAAAGCACTGGACGGCAGGAAAAAAGTCTTCCATATTGTCTGGTGCTCCATAAACTCTTATTCAGTTGTTCCTAAAGGGTGAACAGGTCGCACGGTTCCACCGGATCTGTGTCGAAAAGTCTGAACCGGTCATTGACGCCTGTGTCTTTTCTGACCAGGATGTCTTCTACAGTCGAGTGTGCGATTTCCTTGACGTTGTTTTCTTTGCTTAGATGCCCTAAGTACACGCGCTTGGTCCGGTCCCCGACAATTTCTGCCAGAGCCAGCGCGCCGTCTTCATTGGACAAGTGGCCTTTGTCCCCGATGATCCGCTGCTTCAGCGACCATGGATAACGCCCCATTCTCAGCATGCTCACATCGTGATTGCTTTCAAACAGATACGCTTCTGCATCTTTCACATAGTCGCGCATACGGTCGCTCACGTAACCCGTATCCGTCAGCATCACGAACCGTTTATCGTCTTTCTGAAACGTGTAGAACTGAGGATCGATGGCATCGTGAGAGACGCCGAAACTGGAGACATCAATGTCACCGAGTGTCAATGTCTTGTCGATGGAAAAGTGATTCTTCTGTTCAACTTTCAGATTACCCAGTTTGGACTCCATTGCTTTCCAGGTCTTTTCATTGGCATAGACGTCCAGGCCATATTTACGCGCCAGGATACCGACGCCTTTGATATGATCTGAATGCTCATGCGTGACCAGGATCGCATCTAGATCTTCCGGTCGTCTGCCAATTTTACTTAATAATTCAATGGCTTTTTTTCCGCTGAATCCGCAGTCCACCAGAAGGCGGGTGCTGCCTGATTCAACGTAAGTGATATTACCGGTACTGCCGCTTGCCAGTACACTGATATTCAAGCCGGATTGTGCTGTTTCCATCATGACTACTACCTCTCCCTGCAAATACTCATTGTCCATCTTACACCATCTGTCAGCATCTAGGCAAGGTCATGCGGGTAGTCGTCACATTAACGTCCAAATTAGTCTTCAGAGTCGTCCAACTCTTCTGGATCGACCGGGATAACCGGTTCTGTTATGATTGTCCGCTCAATGGCATCCACTCTCAGCACACGCTCACCACCTGCATCTACAACTGGAATATACCATATCGGCCCATACATGCTCAAATCTTCAAGATGAAGCGTCCGCTGATAGGATAGAATCGGCTGTCTGACGGTTGTGTTGGAGCTGATAGCATTGTTCTGGAACAGGACTTCCACGGCCTGACGGTCAGTGATGATTTCCATCGGGCTGCCTTGCGTCGTCATGGGCCCGGCATAGCTCTGCTGGTAGGAAATGATGTTGCCGTCACCCCCGTAAAAGAGAGAAATTTCCGACGTACCGTCAGCTACCGGGATGCCTTCGACTATCTGAGCATACACGAATCGGTTCTCAGAGTTATCGAAACGCAGGAAGGCGTACTCGCTCCCGAAAAGGACCGCTCCACTGGTGATGAATTCATCCAGAACGTCATAATCGGCTGCTGTAAATCCATCATCTGGATTCCCTTCTATTTCGATCGGATCGGACAGGATACTCGTATAAAGTGACCCGTCCTGAGCAATCGATCCGGCCTGGTTTTCGAGCTGATCGATGTTTTCCTCGAGCAGGTTGTTCCGGTCGGCCTGGACATAGTAGACTTCTCTATACTCTTCTGTCAAGTTCGGCAAGTCGATCCCGATCTGTTCCATTTCTCTCATCAAGTTGACCTGGTCAGGTGCCGTCGATGCGGACTGCAGATCGCTCCGGTTCAGAAAACTGATCAGCAGGTAGATATTCAGAAGCATAAAGGTCATGAGAAAGATGTTTTCGATTTTCTTAAAGTCCATTATGCATCTCCTCCTGCAGCTGAATGTAACGATTCAGCTCATACCAGACATTGTCTGACTGCACGTACCAGTTCGGTTCAAAATGAACGACACGGCTGTCTTCTTCACTCTGGACCCAGGTCAGCCCTTTCCTGATATTCTGTACAGGAGCCAGACCGGGGCCAGTATTCTCTAATTGTTCAACGACACTGACTCCGCTTGGAAGAGTTTTAGCAGTTTCTCCACCTAGGGTCAGAGGGGTCTGAACGACCCTCAGCGGCACTCTCAAATTACTCAAGCCACTTTCCACTACAGTAATGAGGACTGATGATTCCAGCTGCTGCGTACTGAAGACTGGATAGCCTTGAATATAGCGCTGAAAAGTTACTTCACTGGTTCCATGTGTGTACTGCTGGTAATGGATCGTTTCTGTCCAGTTCTCGACTTGTCTCAGTTCCTGGAAACTGCTGAGCAGACGCTCACTGAATGTCATCTGCCCCATGTCAGTCCGCTGTCTCAAATAAGTCAATGTATTCACTGCATCATTGATTCGTACTTCCGTCGTCAGATCGATATAGCGCGTCGTCTGTCCAGTCCGTCTGGCATCGACCTCTGACGTATCCGCAAAGAACTGATTGATATACAGGTTGTTCGGCAGGCGTTCAACCAGATAGTCCTTGTACTCTATTTCTACTTCATCAGCTGAGAGATAGATGAATGAGTCGCCAAGAGCAACAGTTTCCACTTCAATAAACTGATTGTTTGCGGCGAACAGCAGCTCATTGATGATTTCCGAAGTGAAATTCGATTCAGACACTGTGTAGTTGATTTCATTACTGACATCGTAAAATCCGATATTTTCAATATTATCTAGGTTCAAATAGAATCGGTTGAAGATACGGTTCTCATAATCGGTCGGCAGATCATCGAAAGCTTCTTCGAACAGACCGAACGGAATGGGCGCATCAAAGACGAACTCCACCCACTCCCCCGTAGCTAGCTTGTCCTGATAGGCTTCCCGACTAAGGCGCTGAGGGTTGTTTACCTCACCAAAATTCATGGTATTAAAATACTCTTCGATCCAGTCCCTAGTATGGAACGCATTGGCTTTCTGTTTGCTTTCATTGATCGAGCGGTGCCAGACGATCTGATTGGGTGCAAAGACCTCTGTCAGTGTCCGGTCGACGAGGGAGGCTGGAACGAATCCACTTCCTCCTGAAGCAGGTTCTCTGAGTTCCCCGCCGGCTGTCCATAGCTGAAAGCTCAGAAACAGGCTGAGGCCTATAAGCACGGTCAGCAGCACATGTTTAATTCTGGACCAGGTCATACCCACTCATCCTCCTCTTCAAATGGCACATAAGGAAGCGACAGATAAAAGGTCGTTCCTTTTCCTTCTTTACTTTCAGCCCAGATCCGGCCACCATGCTGTTCAACGACCTCCTTGGAAATCGCCAAGCCCAAGCCGCTACCGCCCATTGCGCGGGATCTTGCACGGTCGACACGGTAGAATCGGGTAAAGATCTTGTTCAAGTCGGCTTTCGGAATCCCCATTCCTTCGTCTGAAATGCTGATGATCACTGCATCGTCAGTCTTCTGCATGCGGCCAGTAATGGTTCCCCCATCCGGTGAATATTTGATTGCGTTGTTCATGATATTGTCGAGCACCTGAATCATGCGGTCAGGATCCACCTCAACGAAGATCGCTTCTCTAAGCAGCTCTTTATGAATACGATAATTTCTCGTCTCGTATTCCGCTGAATGGATCAGCATGTCAAAGCGGTTCAGGACATGATCGAGCATTTCAGTGATATCTACGATTTCAAGTTCAAGAGAACTCTTTCCTGAGTCGATGCGAGACAGGTGAAGCAGATCCTGGATCATTCGAATCATCCGGTCTGTTTCATTCTGCGTCACTTCCAGGAACCGCGGAGCAAGTTCAGGGTCTTCCCAAGCCCCATCTGCCAATGCTTCAATATAGCTGCGCATACTGGTCAGAGATGTTCTCAATTCGTGGGAGACATTGGATACGAACTGTTTTCTTTCTTCATCGATACGTTCCTGCTCAGTGACATCGTGCAGCACACAGACAATTCCGCTGATGAAGCCGGACTCTCTCTGGATAAGAGAGAAGGAAGCTCTCAGCAGTGTCGCTACGCCGCCTTCGCTTGCATTGACCAGGACATCATCCTGCTTTTCAAGAATCGTCCGGAGTGTAATTTCTTCTTCAACATTCAATACGGATAATAGATTTTCTCCAATGGCTTCTTCATCCGTTCGTTCCAGCATCGTCTGAGCCATATCATTGATAATGATGATTTTTCCTCGTCTGTCGGTCGCGACGACACCATCAGTCATATGAGTCAGGACACTGTTCAGACGGCGTCTTTCCGCATCGATAGACTCCTGAGCTTCAGCTACATCATCAGACAAGTCATTGATCAGCCCTGCAAGCTGTCCCAGTTCATCTTCGCCGTAGACCTTCAGCGTTCCTGAATAGTCCCCATCAGCGATCTGACGGGTCTGGATCTGCATCTCTTTGATCGGTTTAGTCAGTGCACGGGATACCATATTAGCCAGAACTAAAGATAGAATAATTGCGACTGCACTGGACTGCAGGAAAATCCACGTGATCTGAGAAATCTGTGCATAGACCGATTCGATGTTACTTTCCATTAAAATAGCGCCGAGAAACTGTCCGTCATCCGCATCCGAAAAGACGGGTTCAACCACTTTCCATCTCCGGTTGTTCGTTACCGGATCGATCACCTGTCTAGGGACCGTCGATTCAGTAAACAGCGCCTGTCTCAAATCCACATCATCTGACAGCTGCCCGATGATGTTCTGTTGGGTACTGTCACTTGTTCCGACGACGACCAGATCATCATTGACGACCTGAAGATCGGTGATGCCGCTGCCTGAAAAGTCGGCCAGCAGGCTGTTGATCTCCTGAACCGGATCGACTTCATTGTCCTCAGTGTTATTGGCTTCAAGCTCTAGCAAAGGCAAGATCGCACTTTCCAGAAAGCTCATCTGAACTTGTCTGTCTTCCTGGAAATTGGCGACCAGCTGTCTTTCAATCTGGGTAGTAAAATTCGCCCCGATTAGCTGCAGGGCGAATACAAGTAATAAGACTATAACAAAGACGATCTTTGTATTGATAGACTGATAAAATCTGATTTTTTTCTTCATAAATCACTACTTCTCCTGTTGTTCAGGACTTCTTAAATAATAGCCTACTCCTCGTCGAGTTACTAAGAACGTCGGGTGACTTGGGTTGTCTTCGATTTTTTCACGCAGACGTCTGACGGTCACATCGACGGTTCTGACATCTCCGAAGTAATCGTATCCCCATACTGTTTCCAGTAAATGTTCACGAGTCATGACCTGACCGATATGTCTGGCCAGATAATGAAGCAACTCAAATTCACGGTGAGTCAGTTCGATCGTATCTCCACGTTTGGATACGATATAGGCATCCGGGTGGACAGTCAAATCGCCAACTTCGATGTCATTGGTTTCTTCCTTGACCGGCTCATTGCTCTGAATAGACGACTGACGTCTGACATTCGCCTTTACGCGGGCAACCAGTTCACGGTTGGAAAATGGCTTGGTCACATAGTCATCTGCGCCCAGTTCCAGACCAAGGACTTTGTCGATCTCCTGATCTTTCGCTGTCACCATGATGATCGGCGTGTCTCTAGTCTTGCGTACTTCACGGCGTACTTCACGGCAGACTTCCAGGCCATCCATTTTTGGAAGCATCAGATCTAAAACGATCAGATCCGGATTCTCCTCTTCCACTTTTTCTACTGCCTCTTCACCATCATATGCGGTGACGACTTCGAATCCTTCTTTTTCTAAATTAAATTTCACTATATCTGAAATCGGCTTTTCATCGTCGACGACTAATATTTTTTTCAAAGGCGTTCCTCCTCAGAAACATTTTACTTGCTCAATCAAAATCATAGAATCTGTTCCTCTAGATTATACCGCACCTGAAGGTCAGGTTCAATTTAAGGTGAATCATTGATTCATCTGCTTAAACCAGATGAACGGTCAGTGCGACCGAGTCGTTGGCTTTGACCGCTTTATCTGGTCTGATTTCCAGAGATGCGACAGACGGATGATCAAGAATAATCACCGGAATAACCGGCTGGAACCCTCTATCTTCAATTAACTGCTTGTCGAACTCGGCCAGCTTCTGTCCTTTTTCAACAGTCATATTCCGTTGAACAAACGTTTTAAACCCCTCACCGTTCAGTAGTAAGGTATCGATACCGATATGGATCAGTACCTTGATTCCTTCTTCGGTTTCTATATAATAGGCGTGTTTGGCATCGGCTACCTCGATCAGCTTGCCACTTACCGGTGCATAAACTGAATCTGATGTCGGGATGATTGCAAAGCCATCGCCGATCATCTTCGCTGAAAACAGCTCATCAGGCACTTCTTCAATAGTGATAACCTCTCCATCGGTTACCGAAAAGACGTCCATCGTATGAGCCGATTCACTGATTTCATGTTCTCCATATTCAGCTGGTTGATTCCCCATAGTTTTCTCCTTTTTCATTCAATAACAAACTGCATTGTAGATGCTACTATTCTAACAATTAAAGCCATTTCAAGCAATGTCTTTTGAAAATAGCGTTTTGGTTGGTCTTCATTCGTCTTCGTGGTATTCTATTTATATAAAACCGCCGACAGGCAGCATATGTAAAGGAGGGGCAAAATGGATTTAGGATATATCCTTTCTCTCGTCATTTTAGGTGTGTCACTCGTTGTTCTTATCGTCATGGGCTTTTTAACTATGAAGAAAATGAAACCGACTTTGAAAAACATCGAAGACACCAGAGAAGTGGTCAACGGACACATCGATCATTTCACACGTGAAGCAGAAGTCATGCAGGAAAAAGTCGACCATATCATGGCTCGGGTCGATAACACCAAAAATGTTGCAGAGATCAAGATTCAAAATTTTGACGAATTTTCAGACAGTGCAGCCAGTCTTTCCGAATCTCTCATGTACCTGAAAGAGCACGGAGCTGAGTATTCAAAAGGCATCGCTGAAAACAGCTACAAGGAATTGAAAACAGACGGACCCCGTTTAGCCAGAACATTCAAACTGGCTTTCAAGAAAACGGTCGATAAACAGAAACAGCGGCATAAAACTGGACAAGCTGATCAGCTGCCCGCTGTAGTCAATCATCAGTTAACTGAAATCGAAAGGTAGGAGACATCTATGCCAAAAGTAAGTTTAACCAAAGCCGTATTATTGAGTGCCGCATCAGCCTTTACTGCTCTGCTGCTTGCACCGAAACCAGGAAAAGCATTCCGCCAGGATCTTAAAGAGGAAGCTCTTAAATTAAAGGACACCGGTGAAGAAAAAGCCCACGAGCTAGTGGATGACTTCAAAGCGTCTTACATGGAAGCGGAAAGAGAACTGGAGTCTGAACAAGCTAAACTGGATGCCAAGCAGGCTAAGCTCAGCCAGACGATTGAAGAGATCGAAAGAGATCTGGCTCGAAGTGAAGCTGAGAATCAGGATGACACCGTCGTTGTGAATCCGGCAGCTGCCAGTCATGCGATGTATGCAGATGACAAAACCGGTGACGTGAAGAATACACCGCTTGAACCTGAACAGGATCAGGCTATTCCTAAAGATAAAGTAGATGAAGCTCTACACGACAACTACTTGTCAGACAATGAAGACTTCCAGCTCGATAAAGACAATCTAGCTGACGAAGAAGATGCTTCTCACAAAACAAATCCGAATAACTAATAGAATAGAGTTTGAAATCAGGCACCGGACTGCGGATTACTGCAGTCCGGTGCCTTTTTGAATGTTTCGGGCTGGATTCCTGTATTGTCGGGTATGGTTGGATTTGGGGGACGAAAGGTCCATAAAAAGATATATGGACCTTTCGCACCACACACAAGGACTCCAATGCCTCATAAATCGGTATTATGAAGCACCTGACGAGTATGAGGCGTACCCAACACCTCACAACATGCAGATATGAGTCATTCGACTCATTCTATTCAGAAAACCCAACCAAATTAGGACTGAAAAATTCTCCATGAGATTTTTCTTCAGCCTTTTATGTCCTTGTCCTCTTTTACGCATAAAAAAGCGGGAGAAATCATCTGCTGACTTCTCCCGCTTTCTCTCTTATTATTCTGTTTTTTTGACCCATACGGAAATGGATTCTGCATTGACAGGGAAAGTGGCTTTCCCTTCTTCATCGATTTCGATTTCTTCATCTCTGTTGTTCATCAGGTCGACATAGACCTCATTAGCATGCAGTTCGCCAACAGACATTTCCTTGAATCCTTCGTCTCCATTTGACATGATGACCGCACACCCTTCAGGATGCTCGTCGTTTCCTGTTCGGGTAAAACCGATACAGTTGCCGTGATCCAGGTAATTGTACTGTTCGCCGTACGCGTAATCTTTTCTCGCTTTCAGAAGCAACTCAATTTCTCTGCGACATCCATCGTAGTCGACGTCTCCCTTGTACCCATAATAGTCACTATAGAATACACACGGGTAGCCGTAGTAGCTTAATAGAATAAAGCCGTATGCCAGAGGTTTGAACCACGGCTCGACGTACGATTCCAGAGACTGCCCCGGCTGAGAATCGTGATTCTCAACAAAAGTGACCGCCTGTTCAGCATTCGCCTTGTAAAGCGTCCCGTCCAGAAGACGTCTCAAGTCGAATGCATTGCGCTGCTTGGATGCTTCATGGAGCGCATAGTGGAATCGTACATCCATCATGGAGATAGAATAGTCATGTTCTTCCAGATACTCCTCAAGATATTTATAGCGCTGATGCCAGTATTCCGCTACGAAGAAGAACTCCTCGCCATGAACCTCTCTGACATCTTCGATCAGTTCTCTCATGAACTGGCTATCTATATGTTTTACTGCATCCAGCCTGATGCCATCGATATTTGTTTCTTCGATGAACCAGTGGATCCATTTTTTCGTTTCTTCAACGACTTCAGGGTGACTGTAGTCGATATCTGCAAACATCAGGTAGTCAAAATTACCGAACTCAGTGGAGACGTTGTCATCCGGTGCCCAGCCTTTGTCTTCTCCTTTGATTCTGTAAATGCCTTGCTCTTCTGTAATCGTGTCTTCTGATACCCCTGAAAAATGGTACCAGTGCCATTCAAAGTCAGAGTACTTGCCTTCCCTGCCTGGAAAGTTGAAATAGGTCCAGGATTCGATTTCGCGTGTATCGCCTATGGCATCGTGACGATTCTCCGGATCGACAGGTGTGGCTTCGAACCGTTCAGTTCCATCTGCCCCTGCCTTATGGTTGAGGACGACATCGGCATAGACATGAATCCCCTGTTCGTGCAGTGCCTCAATTGCTTCCAGCAGTTCGTCCTTAGTCCCATACTTGGTGCGTACCGTTCCCTTCTGATCAAATTCTCCCAAGTCATAGAGATCATAGATACCATACCCTACATCATCCTGACCGACTGATTTAAAACAGGGGGGAATCCATACTGCCGTGACACCAATCTCGCTCAAGTGCTCAGCATCCTCTTTCAATCGTTTCCAGTGCTTACCATCATTTGGCAAGTCCCATTCAAAGTACTGCATCATTGTTCCATTCATTGATATGTCTCCCCTTTTAGCTGTCTTCTAAATTAAAGACACACTGTATCTTTTAATTTTACCTTTCACTCTACTTAAATACAAAAGTTATCACTTTCTGCATAAAAAATCCGCCCTCCATTTAAATCAATGAAGAGGCGGATTTAGTTTGTATTATGCTCGTTTTCTCCATATTCCTGGAGAAAATAGAATGAGTATAGGTAAAATTTCCAATCTTCCCATAATCATAGATATGGAAAGAACGATTTTGTTCAGCGGACTAAAGAAAGAGTAAGATGAGTCTGGGCCAACAACTCCGAATCCAGGGCCAATATTGTTGAAGTTTGCCGCCACCGCACTGAATGACGAGGTAAAGTCATCAACTTCCAGACTGATCAGGAGGAGCACACAAGCGAATACCATAATATAGACTATCAGATAGTTCGCAATCGCTTTGAGCATTTTTCCTTCAATTGCCTTGTGTTCAAAATGGACACTGACTAGTCGGTTAGGGTAGGCATTTCTCTGTAGCTCAGAGAAAGCAGTTTTGATGAGAATAGCAACACGTGAGACTTTTATCCCCCCACCGGTAGATCCAGCCATGCCTCCAATAAACATGGTGAACAGAAGAATCATTCTTGAGAACAGCGGCCACGTGTTGAAATTATCAGTAGAAAACCCTGTTGTCGTCATGATGGAAGTCACACTGAAGAAACTGTGACGCAAAGCCTCTCTGTGGCCATAGGTGGTCATGCTCAACTGAACTGTGATGAGAATAATTGCTCCACCGACAAACCCCAGATACCATTTCAACTCCTCACTTTTGAATACTTCTTTAAAATGACGGGTCAGCGCCAAAAAGTATAGATTAAAGTTTGCTCCAAATACAAGCATGCCTATACCAAGAATCACCTCAATCACTACATTATCATAAGGAGCTATACTGCCGTTGCGCATACTGAATCCACCTGTTCCTGCTACACCAAAAGCATGGATGATCGCATCAAACAATGGCATTCCGGCTAAAAACAATGCTGCAATCACTATGATTGTGAATAGAATGTAAATATAATAAAGAATTTGAGCAGACTTCGATAACTTTGAAACGATTTTTCCAAATGTAGGTCCAGGAACCTCAGCTTTCATGATATGCACAGTTTCTGATTCCATATGAGGCAGAACTGCCAGTGCAAAAACCAGCACCCCCATCCCACCAATAAGATGAGTAAAGCTTCGCCAAAACAAGCTCGATCGGGATAGAGCCTCAACATCATCAAGGATACTGGCCCCAGTAGTTGTAAATCCACTGGTCGTTTCGAAAATAGCATCAGTTAGCGAGGGGATGTCTCCATTAAGAACAAAAGGAAGAGCTCCGAAAAACGAAAGAACTATCCAGGATAAGGAGACGATGACAAATCCTTCTTTTGCGTATAAATTTTTTACTACGGGCTGTTTTTTTGTAAAAAGATAGCCGATAATTCCTGTTACCAGAGCTACAACCAGAAAGCTCAAAGAATAACGGATTGATTCTCTATATATAAGACTTACAACTATAGGAAAAAACAGCAGCAATGCTTTAATCTGCATAAGTCTTCCTATAATGTATGCGACCATTGGTTTATTCACTTGTGTTCCTTCCTATGCTAAAATATCTTCTATATTTTCAAGACGCTTCTTAGTCGTTACGACAATTACCTGATCATCCGGTTTGAGAAAGTCCTTACCACTTGGGAAAATTGTTTTCTTTCCTCTGATGATATAGGCGATCAGTAAGTTATCTTTCATTTTCAAATCCTGAAGTGTGGGATTAAGAACTTTAGATTGTTCAGGTACTCGAAATTGTATAGCTTCTACCTGATTATCAGCAATCCTGAAGAGTGCCTCTACATTTGATCCATCATTTGATTGAAGAGATCGGACAAATCTAAGGATTTCATTAGCTATCAGACGTTTCGGAGTGATAATGGACTGAAGGCCAACATTTACTAACAATTTAAGGAGATCTGTTCTACTTACTTTAGTGATTACTTTTTTTGCTCCCTGATTTAATGCAAATAGAGAAATAAGGAGATTCTCCTCGTCTACCCCGGTAAGACTGATGACTGTATCGTATAGCTCGATTCGTTCTTCCTTCAAAAATTCCTGATCGGTTCCGTCTCCTTCGATTACCACTACACGAGGATACTGTTCACTCAACTCTTTCGCGACGTCATGATTGGCTTCGATCACTTTCAGTTCAATGTTCATTCCTGAAAGCATATCCAGTAGATAATGAGCCACTCGTCCCCCACCTACAATCAAAGCAGAACGAATCTTGTGCTGTCTATGTCCGCATTTTCTATATAATTTCGTCAGATCTCTTTTGTTACCTGTAACGAAGATCCGGTCTCCCGTTTCCAGTTGGGTGTCTCCACTAGGTATGAATACATAATCATCTCTGGATACCGCACAGACCAGCACATTTCCGAAGTTCTTCTTGAAATCTCCTAAGAAACTGTTGGAAAGCTGATTATTTCTCTTCACTTCTATTTCAACGATATTGACTTTCCCGCCGGCAAACTGCTCGACACTGAGTGCTTCTGAATAGCGAACGACTCGAGTAATATCCTTAGCAGCTTCCAGTTCGGGATTGATCATCATTGTAATACCCAATCCTTCACGCATGAAGTTCATATGTCCGGCGTATTCAGGATTTCTTACTCGGGCAATTGTATGTTTAGCACCTAGTTTTTTGGCTATGATTGATGAAATAATGTTAATCTCATCTTGTGGTGTAACAGCTATAAAAATATCACATGTAGCAACATTTGCGTCTACTTGTGAATCGTAACTTGCTGAATTTCCGACGAGACCTGTAATATCATTTTTACTTATAATTCTATCCAGCTTCCACTCGTTCTTTTCAATAAGTACAATATCATTACCTTCAAGCGAGAGTTCTCTGATGAGAACTTCTCCCACCTTCCCTCCACCTGCAATCACTATATTCATTATGCAGACTCCTTTTTTCTAAATATCTTCTTCGTCATAGCAGAAATAGGAATCTTTTCAATATTCATCTGTTGTGTTTACACTGGACATGGAGTAAAATTTATCTATTATGTTACATACATTATTGGCTCATTAAGGAAGGAAATGATCTATGCCTATTAGTTTTAAACGATTTTCAGACTGGCCTATTCCCATTAAGATCATCATCAGTTTTGCAGTTGTGATTTTACTGGGATCGGTTGTATTGGCTATGCCATTCAGTCAGCTGGAAAGTTCTCAGGCAACTTATTTTGATCACTTGTTCAGTGCAGTATCTATGGTAGCGGTGACCGGATTGTTCACTGAACCTCTAGCCTATACCTATAATATTTTCGGTCAGTTCGTGGCTCTTTTTCTTATTAAACTGGGAGGACTTGGGCTAATTACAATAGTATCTGCAATCATTCTTCAGTTTGGAAGACGTGTCAGTATCAAAGAAGAAGTAACCTTAAAACAGGCGCTTAATCGCAGCGACATGACAGGATTTAGATTATTTTTAATATCAGTTGTTAAATATACAACTGTTGTAGAACTGACCGGAGCCCTTCTGCTTTCCTTACATTTTATTCCTTTGCTTGGATGGCGAAGAGGCGGATTTACATCCTTATTTCTAGCTGTTTCGGCCTTTAACAACGCTGGTTTTGATAATCTGGGTACTGAAAGTCTTCAAGCATTTGTCGATGTTCCACTCGTCAATATAGTTATTCCTCTGCTGATCATCTTAGGGGGAATCGGTTTTTCAGTATGGTTTGATGTTTCCAGGTATTTCAAGCAATTCATTTCAGTCCGAAGCTGGATTGATTTCAAGGGCACTTACAGACGCTTGAAGATTCATACCAGGCTAGTTATTAAGTGGTCTTTCTGGCTGATTGTTTCAGCTATGGTCCTATTCATGTTATCCGAATGGAATCATGCTGGTACTTTAGGTAACCTGAGCTTTTTCGGAAAAATACAAGCAAGTTTCTTTCAAGCAGTGACCTTGCGTACTGCCGGATTTGCTACCCTTGACTATACTCAGTTACACATGTTCACGCTCATATTCTTTACGATCTATATGTTTATTGGTGGATCTCCAGGTGGAACTGCCGGGGGGGCGAAGACATCAACGGTCGCTCTTGTTGTTAAACTGATCAGCTCTGAGATACGCGGGATCGATAATGTGAACTACAAAAAGCGCACCCTTCAAATGGATATTGTTAAACGTGCACTGGTCATAGTTGTTATGTTTGTTCTTCTAAACTTTATTGCCCTGGCTCTCATGACAATCTTTGATGAGCATATTCCACTTCAATACTTGTTCTTCGAATCCGTTTCGGCATTTGGTACTGTCGGTCTTTCGGCAAATCTGACACCTGAACTTTCAAGGTATAGCCAGAGCATCATCATGTTATCAATGTTTGTAGGTCGTCTAGGACCAATCACTATCTTTACTGCCCTAGGCAAGAAAGACAGAAAACAGAAAAATATTACGTACGCAACCGGAAATATCTTAATTGGATAGGAGTTTTATAGAATGATAAAAACAGTAGGTGTCCTGGGACTAGGAGTTTTCGGATCTACTATTGCGAAAGAATTAGGTGAGCAGCACTGTGATGTTATCGCCGTAGATAAAGACCTCGTCGATGTCAACAGAGTAGAAGAATACGTAGTACAGGCTGTTCAAGGTAATATTACTGATCTTGAACTTCTCGAAAGCATAGGTCTAAGCAATTGTGATGCCGTAGTCATCGGTACCGGATCGAATCTTGAAGCAAGTGTTCTAGCTGTAATGAACTGTAAAAAATTAGGGATTAAAAAGATTATTGCTAAAGCAAAGAATCGCACGCATATGGAGATTCTTCTTGAAATCGGTGCAGACGAAATCATCCGACCTGAAAAGGAAATGGGCGATAAAGTGGCTCGTAATATCATGCGCAATAATATCCTGGATGTCATTAATCTGGATGAGGATAATTCAATCATTGAGTTTACTGCTCCAGAAAGATGGATCGGTCGAAGCTTGAAAGATCTGGATCTACGTAAGAAGTATAAAATCAATGTTATAGGCATGAAATCCTCTCCGGACGGTCCATTGTCAATCAATGTTCCACCCGAGCAGAAAATTGAACCTGACAGTTTCATCGTAGCCATCGGTAAGCCTGACACCTTTGAGCACCTGGACTACACAGATCAGCTAATATAAATAGACAGAAACAGCCTGTATGAAGGAAAGATGTTCATACAGGCTGTTTCTTTATTATTGTAATTAGTTAACTGGTGCCCAGACATTTTCAAGAATGTTAGTCTGATCGCGCTCCGGTCCGACAGAAAATGTAGAAATACGTACGCCCGTCAGTTCAGACACGCGGCGGATGTAGTCCCGTGCATTTTCAGGCAGTTCTTCTAACGTTCTGCATCCAGTGACATCTTCATGCCATCCCGGCAGTTCTTCATATATCGGCTGACATTCACCCAGCTCTTTCAGGCTTGCAGGATAGTGAAGGATTTTCTTTCCATTACGCTCGTATGCCGTACAGATCTTGACAGTTTTCAGTCCTGACAGAACATCGATCGAGTTTAATGAAAGATTGGTAATCCCCGATACGCGTTTTGAATGACGCATGACAACACTGTCAAACCATCCAATACGTCGCGGACGTCCAGTTGTCGTGCCGTATTCATTTCCGGCATCTCGGATCTGCTGACCGATCTCATCATGCAGTTCAGTCGGGAACGGGCCGTCTCCGACACGTGATGTATAGGCCTTACATACGCCAACGACTTTTTCAATTTTAGACGGGCCGACACCACTCCCGATTGTCACGCCTCCAGCTACAGGGTTGGAAGACGTAACGAATGGATACGTTCCCTGATCGATATCCAGCATAACTCCTTGTGCGCCTTCAAACAGCACTCGTCTGCCGCCATCCAGTGCATCATTAAGGACCACGGATGTATCACAGACATACTGCTTGAACTGCTGTCCGTATGCATAATAGGTTTCAAAAATATCTTCAAAATCAAGAGCTTCTGAACCATAGACATTGGTGAAGAATGAGTTTTTCTCAGCTAGGTTGATTTTCAGACGTTCTCTGAAGATATCCTTGTCCAGCAGATCCGCAATACGAATACCAACTCTGGACGCTTTATCCATGTAGGCAGGACCGATTCCTCTGATTGTTGTTCCGATTTTATCGTCACCTTTGGCATCTTCCTGAAGCTGATCCAGTTTGATGTGATAGGGGAGTATGACGTGTGCGCGGTCGGATACTCTCAAATTATCTGTCGAAATGCCTCTGTCATGCAAGTACTTCAATTCTTTAACCAGTGACTTGGGATTGATGACTACACCATTACCGATGACACTGATTTTATCCTGAGCAAAAATACCTGAAGGAATCAGATGAAGCTTGTATGTGACCCCATCGAACTTAATGGTATGTCCGGCATTGTCTCCTCCCTGATAACGTGCAATGACCTCTGCACTTTCACTCAGGAAATCAGTAATCTTTCCTTTTCCTTCGTCTCCCCATTGTGTCCCTACTACTACGACCGATGTCATTTATCCACCTCTTCTATAATTTTCCAACAAAAAAAGAGAATCCCCCGTTCGTCTATTAAAGTATACAAAGAGACTTTCAGCTCAATTGTATCCTTTTTCAACATAGACGGAGGCATTCTCCTAACATTAATTGATTTAGTTTTAACAACGTTCATTATTTTACCACACATCTGTTAAATGTGAACCCTAAATCGTCAATTAAAGTGTAATTTCGAAATCAAGATCGTCCTCATCAGCGGTAATCACAGCTGATGACTGATCTAAAGGCTTCTTGACTGGAATCTGAAGAGCGACAGAAATCACTGTACCCACTAGAATAGCGGAAATGAAAATACCTAATTTACTGGCCATCGGCATACCGCATACGCCTGATACCCCCGCTGTAGATACGCTGAAACCCATCATGATCGCTCCACCGATCATATTAGATCCAATGATTCTAAAGGGATATCTGAACGCATAGCGAAGGGTTGATTCTGTGATTCCCACCAAACCTCACAAAATAGAAGTCGGATAAGCCATGATCAGATAAAGCAGCCAGACAAAACTGGTATTAATAAAGTTCTCTTGCTTGAATTGAGAAATAATGGCACTTTGACTTTAGGTAGATACAGGACGAGATAGCCGACGATAAATTCTGTAATGATAGCTAGCTTGTCTGAGAGATCATGCAGTCAATGCGATAGTCATACTATAAAAGACATTGAACGGCAACATGTAGCACATGCCAGCAGTCATTATTAGTCATAACGATTACCCCACAAATCAAATGTATGATTTATTATAACAGTTGTTTTCAAATTTGCGTAAATATTTGTTTTAAAAAAACAGATTCCATTCGGTCTTCTGTTCTAAAGGACCGTTTGAAATCTGTTTGACCTATGATATCTGGTTTTCAGGGTAATAAGACATGGAAGAGAACTTGTTGTATTCTTTTATGAACAGCAGCTTGCAGGTTCCCCTGGCTCCCGATCTGTTCTTCTCAAGAATGACTTCAACAACATTATCTTCTGTCTCATCGTCTTCTTCGTCGTCTTCACTTCTATAGTAGTCATCTCTATACAAGAATGCCACGATATCGGCATCCTGCTCAATTGACCCGGATTCTCTCAAATCACTTAAGATTGGACGCTTATCCTGTCTCTGCTCCACTCCGCGTGACAGCTGAGACAAGGCAATGACCGGTACTGAGAGTTCTTTGGCCAGTTTTTTCAGCTGACGGGAGATCTCTGATACTTCCTGCTGCCTGCTCTCTTTTCCGCTGCCTTCAATCAGCTGCAGGTAGTCAATGACAATAAGGCCAAGATCCCCTTTTTCCTGTTTCAGTCGACGACATTTTGCCCGTATTTCAGCTGTCCTGATTCCAGGGGTATCATCAATATAGATGTTAGCTTTAGATAAGCTGCCCATGGCAACGAAGAGTTTCTCGAATTCTTCTTCAGTAAGCTGTCCGGTTCTAAGATTGGAGGCATTGATTGTTCCTTCAGCACAGAGCATTCGGTTTACCAGCTGCTCCGCTCCCATCTCCAGACTAAAGATTGCAACATTTTCATCCGTTTTCGTCCCAATATTCTGAGCTACATTTAAAGCGAAAGCTGTCTTTCCAACGCCGGGACGGGCTGCAAGAATGATCAACTCATCCTCATGGAGGCCTGCAGTCATCTGATCAAGCATCTTATATCCAGTGGATATCCCAGTAATATCATCATCATTCTGAAACAGTTCATCTATATTGTTAATTGTGTCTCTTAAGACTGATTCGATCGAGACGAATCCACTTCGGCTGCGTTTTTCCGATACTTCGAGAATGCTTCTTTCTGCTTCATCAAGAAGATTAGGAACATCATCAGCTTCCTGATACCCCTTCGATGCAATATCAGTTGCTGTCTGGATCAATTTACGCAATATGGAGCGTTCCTCGACGATTTTGGCATAATAGTCCACATTCGCAGCAGTCGGCACCATGCCCGCTATTTCAGCCAAATAGGGGGTCCCGCCAACATCCTCAAGCAAGCTCTTCGTTTCTAGACTATTTGCAATAGTCACAACGTCTATTGCTTCATTTTTTTCATTCAAGTCTACCATGACCTGGAAAATAAGCTGATGAGCGCGTCGATAAAAATCAGACGCTTCAACATATTCCATCGCAGGTATTAATGCTTCCGGATCTAAAAGTATAGACCCCAAAACAGACTGTTCAGCCTCTATATTTTGTGGAGGTAAACGATCGCCTATCATTTCCATTCTTCAGGTAGCTCCTTTTCTCAACTTAACTGTTTCTCTATTTTACCTCATATCCGTATAATTGTATATAAGGGAACGTATGTTTACAATTTAATGTTTCACGTGAAACATTACTGCCAGGTTCCAGATACGTCTTATCGGGAACTGTCAAATTTTTTATGAAAACTAAAAATTAAAGGTGGTGAAGGCCCACTGACTATACCAATCGGA
>NZ_BAAADA010000046.1:0-20372 GCF_039522005.1 Alkalibacterium indicireducens | reverse complement strand
TTCATCGACAGAAATCATCATACGAGCAACGAGAAATTTGGGAAACATAATTTTTCATAGATTATTGGGAGTTACCATTTATAAACGGGGGAAAGGAGCATTATTCTTTTTCGTATCTTCCCAAAATAACGGCAATGTGTTGTTTGGAGTTCTAATCATACTTATTAGTGAACTAATTTTACCGTAACCCAAATTTTCATCTTGCTTTGTTTCACGAATTTTAGATATTTGACTAATGATTTCAATTTTTTTGCTTTTTTCCTCATTGTTCCATATATCGTGAATTGTAGGTGCTATTATTCCAAAATAAAAGTTAACTTCTTTTTCTCTTAGCTTTTTTTCTGCATATTTAGTACCTGCAAGAGACAATACGCTTAATTTATGATTTTCTAATTTAGTTTTCCTATAATTGCTGTAAGCATTTAATGCGGTTTCACCCGTACCTATAAAGTCATCTACTAATAAAACTCTTTTATTAGGGGATAAATTTATTTTATCAATTAATTTTTTTTCTAAATAAATAACTACATTCCATGTAATTTTATTTATTTGATTATTATACCTTATACTATTTGATTTGAGTAAATAGGCAACTAAAAAAGAGCTATTTACAGTAGACTTTTTCATATTATCTAAGGGTAAAACGTAAACTATCTTTTTCCCTGTTCCTGAGATAAATTCTTTTTCTCTATCCAAAAAAGTAATTAAACAATTATGTAAAATTTTTTCATAGGTATCAAAGTTATAAAAAACGAAACTGTTAGTTAACTCTAAAAATACTTCTTGTTGTTCAAAATTTAATATCTTTAAATATTCTGTAAATCTATTGAACATAGTAATTTTGGATGAATCATCAATATCCCAATTATTATCTTCAAAAATTCCTGTTAGTCTATTAATAATATCTTTATCAGTTAGTTTTTTCATATTTAACGACATCCTTAAAACACATATATAATTAATTATAACAAACGTAGTTAAGTATCTCTATATTGTCTACCATAAAATTTGAGATGATATAACTATGATTTATAACACTATCCGATTATTTTATAACATCAGGAATTATGCGAATCTATTAAGTAGTAAGAGTAAGCAAATATAAAAAAGGCTATACTATGTTTTTAAAACACCCCAAAGCCCTTCCTACAAACTAAGAAATGTTTCATCAAAATTATTTGATCATTACTTATTAGTCTTTTTATCATTTCAGCGGTTATACTGGATAGGTTACATTTAGCTAGACAGAAAAGATAAGGTGTGTGATAATACGTAAGCAATCACACAGGAGGAATCTTATCATGTCAACTAGTAGAAAACGCCGGACATTTACAGATAAATTTAAAAAGTAGTTAGTCGATTTACACAAAGCAGGTAAACCAAGAAAAAAGATTATTGAAGAGTATGAATTAACCCCTTCATCATTCGATAAATGGATCCAACGGTTCAATCAAACAGGCTCATTCAAAGAAAAAGATAATCTCACCCCTGAACAAAAAGAATTAAATCAGTTGAGAAAAGAAAATGCTCAACTTCAGATGGAAAATGATATTTTAAAACAAGCTGCGCTGATATTCGGGCGAAGGTCGAATTAATAAAAGACATAAACATAAGTATTCTATATCAGCGATGTGCCGTGCCCTTGAGATCAGTAGAGGATCTTACTATTACGAAGTAAAAAAGCAAACCAGTGAGGCTGAACTTGAACAAGCCATCGTTGAAGAGTTCACAAAGAGTAAAAATGCCTACGGTACACGCAAACTTAAACCCGTGCTTAAGAAACGAGGCTTCACTGTCTCACGTCGACGAATTGGTCGCATCATGAAAAAAATTCACTTGGTATCCAAGTATAATAGACGGTCTTATAATCCTCAAAAGACGGGAGTCAATCAGGCGAAGATTGAAAACACACTGAATCGAGAGTTCAATCCTGACAAACCTATGAACGCACTCGTCACAGATTTGACCTACGTCAAAGTGGCTCAATCCTGGTTCTATGTCTGTTTTATCATCGATCTTTTTAATCGTGAGATTATAGGTTATTCTGCTGGTCCTAATAAAACAGCTAACCTAGTCCTTCAAGCCCTTGCAACGGTTGAAGGAGACTTACATAACGTCAAGGTATTTCATACCGATAGAGGGAAAGAGTTTGATAATCATACCATAGATACTTTACTAGAGACGTTTGAAATCGAACGTTCCTTAAGTCGAAAAGGCAATCCCTACGATAATGCCGTAGCAGAGTCTACCTATAAATCATTTAAGTTTGAGTTCGTCTATGACAACACATTCTATATCCTTTAGGAGTTACAAGTTAAACTAATGAGTTACGTCCATTGGTGGAATACTTTTCGCCCACATGGCTCATTAAATTACGCTTCTCCTATTGACTATCGAACGACTTGGGAGAAGAAACAACAGTACATACGCTTAGCCTAAGTCATTCGGATGAGGGAGGTAAAAAAATAACGATTTTGAATGATTATACACCTTATAACATTTTGTTTAAAAAAGTGTTGACAGACCAGAGTTTATATTAATTTCCTTTAAAATACTTTACTTCAATCGCTTAAATGCATAGTTAAAAGGGTCCCCATATTTTTTTACATTATTCAATTTACTCAAAATAGTTTCAGACTCATCCTTATAATTATTAATCATATTTTGAATCTTTTCTAAAAATAATTCTTCATTAATATTATTTCTTACATCAAAAACATAATTGTTTTGGTTAAATAACTGAGCTAACTCTATATACTTTGTCGCCCATCCTAATATTATACTAGGAGTCCCTACCTTATAAGCGTGAACTACCGAATGGAAACGAGATCCGATTATGAAATTAAATTGTTTTATAAGATTTTCAAATTCTTTAGGAGTCATATCATCTACTATCATTTTCACCCCTGAATCGTCAGTAAACATATTCTTTATTAAATGACATGCTTCTGTATCATTGTGAGAATGTTTAGTTAAGTAAATATTTATATTTCTTTTTCTCAAATATTGTATGGTTTTTCGGTATATCTCCAAAACTTCATCCTTATTACCGTATTTAAAATTTTGTGCGTTAGGAACAATGGCTACACTATTTGATAAAACTTCATATTGTTTTTCTTTTTCTTTTTTACGGTAAATATTATTCCAATTAATAGGTGTTTGATTAGTTAAAACCATATCTGGAATTTTTTTTACATTCTCGGATACACCAATATCTTTTAAGTCTTCAACTCCTTGACTTTCTCTTGGGTTAATGACAACAACTTTTTGTAAAGCTTCTTTTATATTTATAACAACATCCTCATTAAAATCAAAAGGTCCCATTGACTGTGGCATAATAATAGTTTTTATCCCCATATCATTAGCTACTTTTAGTCTAATTATATAACTGTCGACTCTTTTCTGCTCCCATTGACTAGACAGTGCATAACCGCTTATGTCAAATAAATAATCAGTTTCGTACAACAAATTTTTAACACTTTTTGGATTATGGCGCTGGCTTTTATTCATTAATTTTCTGATAAAATTTTCCCCGATAAAATTATTCCTCGCAAAGGGATCAGTTATGATCTCAAAATTATAATTCTCTAATTCACTCTTAGGCCTCCTACTATCCATCTCAGAGACAAATGTTATGTTATGATTAGGAAATTCGTCTTTTAACCGACTGATAGTAGTAAAGCTCATAGCTTGAGCTCCTTTATTAAAAAATTCTCCTCCATAGATCATAATATTCTTTTTAATCATCAATAATCTCTCCTCAAATTTATACAAATTGTGTTTTTAGGTGTCTACAGAATAAATTTAAACCTTAAAACTATTCTACATTTATTATTCATATTCTAGACCTCCACTAAATAAGATATCTAGTATTTAATGAAAATTGGTTCTCTTCTATCTGATTTAGCAATTTTAAAGTGATCAGTATAATTCCCTATTCCAATAAACATTATAAAGTTTTCTGATTCTAAAATGTCAAACTCTTTCCGCAAGTTATTTTCTTGTTTGATAGTTAAAGAGCCACTTAAAGGTATAGTTGCGATTTCATGATAATGTAAAGCATAAATTAAATTCATCGCATACATTCCACCATCAATATTAGCCTGATTTCTTTCTCTTGACCCATCATAATATTGCACATCCGAAGTTATAATAAGAAATTTATCAATAAAGTCACCAAATCCCCGATTACCATTTTGGTTTTTTTGGACTACCTTTTTAAGCTCAGGAGATTCAACCACCCTTACTTTCCATGGTTGTCTATTACAAGCTGAAGGTGTATGACTAGCTAGTTTCAATGATTTTTTAATCAGGTCATCAGATACTGGTACATCTGAATAATCGCGTATGCTATGGCGACTTAAAGAAAAACTTTTAAAGTCCATTTTTGTTGCATTTAAAATCTCTTCTTTAGTTTTATAGTGCACGCCACCAGTGTTGTCATAAGATGTCCCCTCTTTTAATTCATCAAATATTTTTTCTAAATTTGTGACATTATATTTGTTTTTGTTGTGTAATTCTATATATTTATGTAGGTTACTTAAAGCAGTTTTATACACATGATTTTCTAGAGGAAACCCTAATTCTCTGTATTGAAACATAAGATCAGTTACACTTCGTAAAACATCTTTTCCAAATCCTAGACGAATATTACTATATGATAAACCTTTTTCTATAGAGTGATATGCTTTAGTTAACCGAGCTTCTATCTGGGAATATGTAGGTTTACCTTGATCAAAACTATATCGAGTAAATCGTTTATTATCGTTTTTTATCGATTTTTTCATTTGGTAAGTTTGACTTAGAATATTTTTAATATCAATAACTTTATTGGGGGTAATTTTTCTTAATAACTCTTTCATTTTCTTTCCTACTTTCAACAGATTTAACGGCTCTTTACAAGATTTAAAATATCTTTTATTGTTCTACAATCAAGCAATAAATATACAAATGTATAACCTATGACTCCAATGGCTATAATTATTGTTAATTCAATTAATGGGACATTTAGAATTATTATTTTACTGAGTAATACTAATATAGCCATTATACCAGTCGATAGCATAGCTGGTTTAAATAATAATAAATATTCTTTAAAAGTACTGTGCAAATGTAATTGAGTTAAATACTGTAAAGTAAATGTTTTGAGGATTAAATATATCGCATATAAACCTACTACAAAATAGATTCCATAATCTAATATTGATATAACTAATAGTGAGACTATATAAATTGCATTCGCAACTACTTCAGTATATAAAACTAAATTCGGTTTGTTTATTGAATACAATAGAGATGTGGCTACATTTGCTGTTAACATATATGGTATATAAGCTATAGATAAAATTATAAAGAAATCTACACTTGACAACCATTCCTCTCCAAAAAGTATCGGTATGAATAAATCTGCAGTGAGTGCGATGCCAATAAACAATGGAAAGGCGAACACACTTATATATTTTGAAATATCATTATAAGTTCTGGTTAATCTAACAGAATCTGTTTTCACTCTGGAAAGAAGCGGTAGTAAAACTTTTGAAAAAGCAGTTGACACGAGGCTTCTAATGCGATTTAAAAGGTTTTTAGCGAAATAGTACAAACCTAGTATTTCAGCTGAAAGAAAATACCCAATAATTAATTCATCTGCATGATGCGTCAACTGAGTCATTAATTGTTTTGCACCTATTGGAACTCCATATTTTATAAAGGGTAATATTTCTTTAATATTGAAGTGAAACTTTAAATGTAGATAATCCTTTTGATGAGATACATAAAAAATTAAGAAGACCATAATCGCTACAGAGATTATTTGCCCTAATACAACTCCAGTTAAACCCATACCTGCTACTAAAAAGATAACAGTAAACAAAAAGATTGAAATTTGACGAGTTATATTGATTAAAGATAATTCTTTAAAGTAGAAATCTTTTTCTAAAAATGCTGTAAAAACAATAGCAGGCCCATTCAAGAAAACCATAACACTGAGTAAAGGAAGTAGTCTCCTGAGAGGTTCCATATCGAAAATTTTAGCAATTATAGGTGCTATAAGTACAACTACAAATCCAACCAATGAAGTAAATATAATTTGAAAGAAAAATAATGATGAACGTTCATTTTTTGTTACGTGATCCCGTTGGATAATAGCTGTGCTAATACCAAAATTTTCAATAACATTAATAATTGACAAAAAAATGTGGATAACTGATAAAATTCCAAACTCAAACGGTGTAAGATATCTGGCTTGAAAAATCATTAATAGAGGACCTGTTAGAAATGTAACCGCAGTTTGTATTGTTGTCCATAATACACCATTTATTGCTTGTTTTTTCAATCTTGACATTTTCTAGACTCCATTCACAATTAACTTGCATCATCTTATAATTTATTGTTTTATAAGGTAGGACATAGTCTTAATTTTTTCATTTCTCAAAAAAATTATTGCGATAACATACTAAATTATCATCCACCAAATACTGTGAACTACCCACCACTTAAATCCTCCGGATTTTGAAGTGGGGGCTTCCTACGAACTCCATTCTTGTCTGCACAGGTTTCATGCAGACAGAGGAATCGGATATGGGTAGGCTCAAAAGGCAGTCCCTGCCTCATAGGTTTTCTTTTACTTGGCTAACGCCAAGGAATACTCAGTAGGCTTGGTTGTCGCCTATATAGACTTGGTTATCGTCTATATATAAAGTATACCAAATGAGAATGACATTAACCACTTCAAGCTATCGCTTGACCGAAATTCATCTCCCACTTTCACTGGTGCTTCGCACCCATACGCTTAGAAGTGGGAGACTTCTTTCGGAATTACGTTAAACTCTCGTTATTTAATTTTGGCTCATGTTATTGTAGATTGTTGCTATCAATATATTATTTGTTAACTAAGTATAAACTCTTTGAAGGATTAATTTGAGATACTTATTTACTATAGAAGTTTATTTAAAATTGACCATTTCTTTCAATTTACGTTTAAATGTTTTTGAAAAACCTTTTATTCCGATATACAAAGCATCTTTCCAATTTAAATTAGAATAATAAATTATTGTTTCAAAACTAGGACTCTGTTTAAGTTTGCTATCATTAAGTTTTTTATCATCTTGTAATTTATAGAGTTTAATTTCATTTCCAGGATTATCCATTAATATATTTAATTCATGTGGTTTATATGATAATCCATACTGGTGTGCCAAAGCAAGGTTATAGCTATTCGTCGTAAGCAAATACTGATATTTATTAAAGTATTTTTTAGTTCCGTATATGTCTACACAAATTTCAGATTTTAAATATTCTCCTTCCAACAATATTTCTAAATCCTGATTTTCATAGAAAGAATCATATTTAACTCCATTAACAAAATTCGGAAAATTATAATACAATTTAGAGGTAACTAAAGGTACTTGATACATTGCCGATTCAAATTTTGCATGCTGACCAACATCATTGAAATTAGTTGATAATGAATCAAAGGGATATACAAAATATTTATTATTAACCACTAGATATTTCATATAGTATTTTTTCCAAGAAGTTTCGGGCCAACTATATATTTTTTCAGGCATATCCCCTTGGCTTTTAAGAGGTTTGTTATTTTTATTGTACCATTCTCTAAAATTTAACCACATGTCCTTTGTCCATGCCTGCCCCCACGAAGACGCACTTTGCATAAAAAAAACACTATATTCATTTTTCAATGGTATAAATGGTTTTTCTACCATTTCATTAATATCTGGAGAATACAGTGATATACCTCCAATATTTTTATCATCTTGATAAAAATCTAATGCTAATCTTGAATAATGGTAGAAATATTTTGAAGGTACAATATCGTCTTCAAACATTATTAAACCCTTATAATTCGCCACTAAATCTCCACATGCCAAAATATGTTTTCTCAAGCCCAACCTTTTTTCTCGTACTATTACATTTTTATCACCATACGCCCAATTAAAATTATCTCCTATGTCTTTGAGCTGAGTATAAATTTCACTCCGGTCTATGCTAATTATTAAGTCTACATTTTCTGAGTAATATGATTTACTTAATATATTTAGTATTCTTTCTAATGAGCGAGGTCTATTGTATGCAACAACGACAATGACATTCTTATTCATTATATACTTCCTTTTAATTTTTAATTTATTTTTCTTTGCTAGTAGCATATGCTGCCACTAGTAGTCCCATAATATTAATAAACCTATTCTCATAAATACCTACGTTAACTGTAAAACCTAAAAATATTGGTACTAAGAATAAATACTTTTTTAAGGATGAAAAACTTAAATTACCACGAATCCGGAAGAAAGTATACATAAAGATAAAGTAAGTTATAATACCGTAGCTATAAATTAAATGAAAATGCCCATTATGAGGTCGGAATATTCGATTATTAATGATAACGTTCCCGCCATCTCCTAATACTAAATGATTTAGCATATTTTTACTCGATAATAAGTTTTGCCATATCATTATTCTTGAATCAGCCGAATTACTTTCCGATCTATTAATAGCGATTACTGCAATCTCTGATGAGAAAAATTCATTTATTAATAATAGGAAGAAAGGCAATAAACTAATAATAACCATTCCAAATAACAAATTTTTTTTCTTAATTTTTCGTGTTAAGAATACTTTGGATAATTTAGTAATAACAGCGAAGCTTATTAGTAACGCAAACATTATTAAGCCTGTAGTACTCATTGAGATAACTGTTAAAAAACCAGTCAGAAAGACAATAATAAATTTACGATTAACTTTGGTATCTGTATTAAATATCAAAAAATAGGTTATTGCATTAATTATGACTGCAAAATTATTTGGATCACTTAGAATTCCTGTAAATCTATAAATTGATAAACTGGATCCTACTTCAATTGTATTACCACTCATTGTCCAAAAAGACCTCATATTAAAGTACATTTGTGGACTTAAATAATAAACTAACCCTAAAATAGCATTTAATACTAAATATCCGATTAAAAACGATGAAATATTCACTTCATATTTTTGAAAATTTAACCTAAAGAAAAAGTAGTACAGAAAACCATAGATTAAAATTACTGTATTAGTTATATTAGCAGTAATAATAGACTGAGAAAATCGAAATGAATAGATAGTACTAGCAAGAATAAATATTAAAGCAAAGAAAAACATCTTCACTTCTTTAGTTTTACTTAACTTATTTAAGTTTAAAGGGAGCCAAAAGATTAGTACCCACATAGACAGACTGGAATACAATGGAGTAATATATGGAAAAAATAAAATATCTAATAAAACTAAGAAAAACATTATTTTTTCTCTCTTACTTGTTTTTATCTGGTTACTTTCTAACTGTATATATTCTAAATTCTTAACCATATTCCCCTCCAAAAATATTAAAGATATTTATTTTCCTTTAACTATCTTATCGACTTCCTCGTTAAAAGCTGATAAAATTGCTTCTTTATTATGCTTACTATTATATAATTTTATTGCTTTTTTTCCATAACTACCTTTATCTCTTTTAAACATAAAATTAGTAATACCATCTTTTATATTGTTACTACTATTTATACAGAAAGCTACTTTACTTAGATAGTTCATTGAGGATATATTATCTGGTCCAATAGCTATAATTGGTTTTCCAAGTGACAGATACTCAGGTATTTTAGTAGATAAGGAAAGCCGTGTAGCTTCTATAGACTTTTTATCAAAGGACTCTACAAATATAGGGGAGTCCGCATTATTCAAGGCTGTCTTTAATTCAACAGGGTTTAATGAGCCACCAAATATTGTGCATTCTAATTTTTCTATTCTACGTATAAAACCTGGAGTAGGATTATTATTTGAGTATATATAAAACTCAATATTCTCTTCAAAATTTTCATTGATTTCTTCAATAGCTTCTCCAATTTTTAATAGTATTTTATCTCGGTTTAAATGTAACCCCCCCGTATACACAAAACGATAACTTGAGGTTTTCTTTTCTTCTCTAGTTTTCATAGATTCACTTATATTAGCCGCAACAAAACTTTTTTTATTGAATATTCTAGAGTAAACTTCTTGCATCTTAGGTGAAATAGTTATAAGTAAGTCTGCATCATTAATTACCGTTCTCATTTTTTTAATTAATTTATTTCGTCTAGTCCACCAAAATGGATTTAGAGTTTGTCGTTTTAATATATAATCGTCAGTTATATAAACAATCATTTTGGTAGAAAATTTCTGTTGGATATATTGCGCAATTTGATAGGCGAACAAACTATCTCCTGCTACAAAAAACAATAATTCTGGGTTTACAGCTTCTAACCATTGATTCAATTCATCATTATTCCAGGAGGCAATTTGCCATGCTGTTTCTCTTAGTATTCTCGATAATTGAGATTTTTTAGTGTATCTAATTACTTTTTGAAAATTTATATTGTTTTTATCATCTCTTTGGTTATTAGAAAGTTTAACCACTTGACCAGTTTTTTGATCTTTATAAAAAATTGATTTTAATACATCACTATCGGAAATATTGTAAAAATTATTCGTGATATTAGAAACTGGTACTTCATTACTAAAATATAATTGTGACAAGTTATATTTTTGAGAACTTGAAAAAAAAGAGGCGATTGTCTTACCATTGTTATTAGTTTCACTCAGTGGGTTATTACTAATAATTAATGTTCTGATTACTCCTTTAGAATTCATTTACGATTAAATCTCACTCCAAACTACTCTATTAATGTAATCCGTATAACTTATTATAATTCGTAATACCTTTTCAGAAACATTCGGCATACTATAATCTCCTACCAGTCTTAAAGTATCCTTCACTTGAGTCTCAAGCACTTCTAAGCCTTGAATAATACGCTCTTTATTTAATCCAACCATCATCACACTAGCTTCTTCCATTGCTTCTGGTCGTTCATGAGCTTCCCGGATATTTAAAGCTCTAAAGCCTAAAATAGAAGATTCTTCACTAATCGTACCACTATCACTTAATACAGCTTTAGAGTGCAATTGTAAACTGTTGTAATCGTTAAAGCCTAAAGGTTTCATTAATTGAATATTTTCATTAAAAGTGATGCCTTTTTCATTTATCATATTACGTGTTCGCGGGTGTGTACTTACAATAATCGGCAAGTTATATTTCTCAGCAATAGCGTTTAAGCTATTTACTAATCCATTAAAATTCTTTTCAGAGTTAATATTTTCTTCCCGGTGAGCAGATACTACGAAATACTGGCCTTTTTCTAAATCCAATCGTTCGAGCACATCTGAATTTTCGATATCTTCTCTGCGAGTTTCTAGTACTTCATACATAGGACTTCCAGTTTTAATGACTTGATCTGCTGGCAGTCCTTCAGCTAAGAGGTACTCACGCGCAATATCACTATAAGTTAAGTTGATATCTGCTACATGATCTACAATTTTACGGTTTGTTTCTTCCGGTACTCGTTGATCAAAGCAACGGTTTCCAGCTTCCATGTGAAAGATTGGGATATGCTTTCTTTTCGCTGCAATTGCGCATAGACAGCTATTCGTATCTCCTAATACAAGAAACGCATCCGGTTGAACTTCGTCTAAAATCGGATCTATATTCACTAGAATATTCCCAATGGTTTCGACAGGTGTACCAGTTGCTGCATTTAAAAAGTAATCCGGTTTCTTTAATTTAAAATCTTCAAAGAAGACTTCATTTAGCTCATAATCATAGTTTTGTCCAGTATGTACTAAGATATGCTCAACCGCCTCTGATTCTTCTAATTTGTTAATTACTGCTGAAAGACGGATAATCTCTGGGCGAGTTCCTACTACAGTCATTACTTTTAATTTTTTCAATGCTAAACCTCCAAATAATAAGTATCTGCGTTATCTGGGTCAAACGGTTCATTCACCCACATGACAGTTACCATTTCTTCTTTTCCAGTATTTACGATTGAATGTGTATAACCGGTTGGAATATCAACGACTTCTAGTTCTTTGCCGCTTACTGAGTATTCAATCACTTTCTCTTCACCGACTTTACGGAATCGAATTACTCCATTCCCTTTAACGACTAGGAACTTTTCATTTTTTGAATGATGCCAGTGCTGGCCTTTAGTAATTCCTGGCTTTGAAACATTAATCGATACTTGACCACGATCTGGGCTTCTTAAAAATTCTGTAAATGAGCCTCGCTCATCTTGGTTCATTTTCAATTTATAAGAAAAGTCGTCCTCTGGTAAAAAACTTAAATAAGTACTATATAAGTTTTTAGTAAAAGAATCACTCATGTCTGGAACTTGTAAGGTTTTACGACTTTCTTTAAAATCTTGAATTAGTTGGGCTACTTCTCCTAAAGTTCTAGTATCTTTTTCTGCAACATGATAGAATTTATCCAATTGCGTGCCATTTCCTTCAAGGCAGTCAATCAGTTCATTAACCACATCATCAATATACTGAAAGGTAATTTCTACAGTAGGATCGTTTACTTGTATTGGCAAGCCATGAGCGATGTTGTGACAAAAAGTAGCAATAACCGTATTGTAATTTGGCTTGCTCCACTTTCCGTAAAGGTTAGAAAACCGGTAGACAAAGACTGGAACGTCATTTCTTTTTCCATACTCAAAAATATAATCCTCCCCAGCCTTCTTGCTCTTACCATAAGGATTGTCTTTTTCAGCCTGAATAGATGAAGAAATCATGATAGGTGCTTGATTATTATTTTCTTCCAATAAACTGGTTAATTGCGAAGTTAAATCTGCATTCCCCTCCATGAACTCTTCTTCAGTCTCAGGACGATTGATACCTGCTAGATGAAAAACAAATTCACAGTCTTTTGTCCATTTTTTTAAATCTTCAAAAGAGTTCTCTTTGTCGTAAAGGTATAAGTCTCCATAACCTCTATTACGTAGTTCAGCTACTAAATTCTTACCAACAAACCCTTCTGAACCTGTGATTAAGATTTCCATTACTGTCCCGCCTTCCATGCTTCTAATTCTTCTTGAACCAATGGTACACTTAATAGTTTCTCTCTTACTTGTTCTACAGTCATCAGTTTTGTATTATCAGAGTTAAATTCTTCTAATAAATTACGATCTTCATCTCCATCTGAGAAATATTTATCGTAATTCAAATCTCGAGTGTCTGCTGGAACGCGATAAAAGTCTCCCATATCAATGGCATGAGCACATTCTTCGTTAGTAAGAAGAGTCTCATACATTTTTTCTCCATGGCGGATACCAATTTGTTTACTTTCTGCTTTAGGATTAAAGATTTGCTTAGTGGCTTCCATTAAGTCACCAATTGTAGATGCAGGAGCTTTTTGTACCATAATATCCCCAGATTCAGCATGTTCAAAAGCATATACTACTAAATCTACTGCTTCTTCTAGAGTCATGATGAATCGAGTCATATTAGGATCAGTTACAGTTAGTTCCTTACCATCACGCATCTGATTGATGAATAAAGGAACGACTGAACCGCGCGATGCTAAAACATTACCATATCGAGTAACACAGATTTCGGTCCGTTCAGGCGAAACAGTTCGTGCTTTCGCTACTGCAACCTTTTCCATCATTGCTTTAGAAGTTCCCATTGCATTCACTGGATAAGCAGCTTTGTCTGTAGATAAACAAATTACTTTTTCTACTCCTTCTTTGACTGCTGCATTTAATACATTTTCTGTGCCGACTACGTTAGTACGTACTGCTTCCATGGGGAAAAACTCACATGACGGCACTTGCTTTAATGCTGCAGCATGGAACACAAAATCCACTCCGTACATTGCGTCTCGTATACTTTGAGGATTACGAACGTCACCAATATAAAACTTGATTTTATTACTATACTCTGGAGCAATTTGTTGATATTTATGACGCATTTCATCTTGCTTCAATTCATCTCTTGAAAAAATTCGAATTTCTTTCAAATCTGATTTTAAGTATTTGTCAAGCACTGCATTTCCAAAAGATCCTGTTCCACCTGTAATTAATAAAGTTTTATCTTTAAACATTTAGCTCCCTCTCTTTTCTTCATTTGTTGAAGTGACTCATTATAATCTCGTATGAATGCTTTGATGTATAATGATTTTCTAGATAAGCTCTTGCATTTCTACCTAAACCCACTCTTAATTCTCTGTCACATAGTTTATTAACTAATTGATTAAAGTCTTCTTGTTTTCCACTTTCACACCAATAACCAAATTTACCATTTTCTATGACTTCTCCAATATCTGTGTTTATATCAGTAGTTGCTAAAACCGGCATTGATGCTTGCATATATGAAAGAAGTCTTGAAGGAAAGTTGGGTATGGTAAATCTTTTGTCTAGAAATATCAAACCAATATCACATGAATTAGCTAATACCTCATAATCGTTCTTAGGCAACTGACTGAGTAACTTAGCATTATTAGGTTTTTCTTCATTGAAGAAACTCTCCAACTTCCCAAACTCAGTTCCTGACCCAACAATTAAAAAGTAGGATTGTTTATTATTCTCATTAGCTCTTATACAATCAATTAAAAAATTAATCCCTTGTGGTTTACCTAAGTTTCCCCCATATACAAAAACTGTCTTATCAGTAGGGATATCATATTTTTCTCTAATTTTAAACTTTTCGTGTTCAGAAATACTAATGTCTATTGGATCAATACTATTTGGACATATTTCTACAGCCTCTTTAGGTATTGATGGATTATATTTTAATATAAATTCAACATTTGCATTTGACATGCAACCTATATAATCAGAAATTTTATATAATCTCTCTTCCTTATTCCTAAAAGATTTATAAATTAAGCTCTTAATGCCAGAAGTCTTGAGTATGCCAAGATCTACTGCATTTTTAGGAAATATATCTTTTAGAAGTAAATATGTTTTAGCTTGATCTCTTTGTTTTACAAATCCAACTGCCTTTTGCAGTGTTATAGGTGGTGTTGAGTATAAAACTAAATCAAATTTCACATCATCAAAGTATTTTTTTATACCTGACTTAAACTTTGACTCAAGAGTTAGTGTCGAGATTCCCTTTTCTATTAGATTTGTTTTTTGTGTGTTTCCAATTTGAAGCTTTAATATTTTCACTTTGCTATTATCAATCAATTTTGTGGGTTCATTTTTTCTTTTTTCTGTTGGAGAAATAATATATAAATCGTGACCATCCTTAACAAATTCACGCATTAGGTCTGTATATATTCCGTTTTCATCAATTGTTGAAAAATCTAATAATGTTAGAAATAATACTTTCATCTATCTACTCTCCTCACCGGAATCCCTACATATGTCCCAGGTTCAGTAATATCCTTAACCACCACAGCTCCTGCACCTATTTTGCAACTACTGCAGATGTTTACGTTATTGCTTACAACACTTCCTATCCCTAGCCAGGTCCCCTTGCCAACTTTCACCGTTCCAGCTAAATTCACCCCAGGAGAAATGTGTACATAATCTTCTATAACATTGTCATGATCCATGCTAGAACTTGTATTGATAATACACCCCTTACCTATTCGAGTAGAACAGTTAACAACAACTCCCGCCATCACTACTGTACCCATGCCAATCTCAACATCAGTACCAATAACAGAACTCGGATGAATAAAACTAACTATATTTAGCCCTTCATCTATCAACTTCTCTTGTATCTTCTGTCTTGTAGCATTGTTTCCGATGGCCACAAAGAAATCAGCTTCATCTTTATATGTAAAAGCATCAGCAGTTTTACTGATGACTTCTAACCCCATAGATGTCTTAATAGACTCGTCATCATCGAGGAATGCGATGCTTTGCCACTTATCCATTTTTATTGCGATGTCAGCAACGACTTTTCCATGTCCACTGGCACCAATAATGATTAGTTTATCTTTCATGAACAGCACATTCCTCTCTGAAATAGTGATTTATAATTATGGTTAATTCTGAAGTAATAAATTTATAATTGCAGAAATCTCTTTAATCTAAATATCTTAATTCTCTACTTTGCTTCCTCTAAATTGCTCCATCGTAACTGATGTATCTGAACTAATGCCTTCCTTAAAAAATACCTTTTTTATAGTAAGAAAGATAATCTTCCAATCACCTAAGAAACTAACATTATCTACGTACTCTACATCTAGGTTAAACTTATCTTCCCAGCTAATAGCATTCCGTCCATTGACTTGGGCATGTCCAGAAAGACCCGGTCTTACTTCATGTCTTCTCTTTTGATGCTTATTGTAAAGTTCAAGGTATTGAATGAGTAAAGGCCTTGGCCCAATAATACTCATATCACCTTTTAGAATATTGAACAGCTCCGGAAGTTCATCTAATGAAGTTGATCTTAACATTTTCCCGAATCTAGTCAGTCTAACACTGTCTGGAAGCCGCTCCCCATTCTCGTCCTTCTCATCTGTCATAGTTCTGAACTTGTACATAGTAAAGATTTTCTCATTAAGCCCAGGTCTTTTCTGCTTAAACAGCACCGGACTTCCAAGCTTAAATCTTACTAATAGGCCAACGATTATAAGTACCGGACTTAAAACGATTATTGCCATTAAGGTCAAAATGAAGTCCATTGGTCGTTTGAGAAATCTTCGATATATGCCTTTTGAAGGCTCAACAGCATTGTTATTTATTTCGACGTTGTTCTGTTTTACTTCTTCCTTCACATCACTCTGCATCTATCAGCACCTACTTTTCATTTAGACCACAGTCCCTTTACTATTGAACAAATTCTCTCAAGATCTTCATCTGTCATCTTGGTGTCACTCGGCAAGCACACACCATTCTCAAATAACTTCTCACTTACATCAGAACCAACATAATCATACTCAGCAAAGAACGGCTGCATGTGCATCGGCTTCCATACAGGTCTTGATTCAATGTTCTCTTTCTCAAGTGCCTCCATAACATCTAAAGGTCTTACTGAACCATTCAATGTCATTACACTCAACCAGTAGTTCGGCTTATTCCAGTCATTGATAGGCATAAATTCTACGCCATCTAATTGACCTAGTTCTCTCTTATAAAACTCAAAGATATGCTTCTTCTTAGCCACTCTCTCATCTAATACTTTAAGCTGCCCTCTACCAATCCCAGCAACGACATTGCTCATACGGTAATTGAACCCTAATTCGCTATGCTGGTAATGCCTTGCCGCATCTCTCGACTGTGTGGACCAGAAGCGAACCTTCTTAATCTTCTCTTCATCATCAGAAACAAGCATGCCCCCACCAGATGTAGTGATAATCTTGTTTCCGTTAAAGCTAAATACACCAAATTCTCCGAAGGTTCCAGTATGTTTCCCTTTATAGTAAGCTCCTAAAGACTCTGCAGCATCTTCAATAACTCGCACATTGTATTTATCACAAATCTCCATAATCTTATCCATATCAGCTGAAAGCCCATATAAATGCACAACTAAAACAGCCTTGACTTTGTCACCATACTTCTCGAATGCTGTCTCTAATGCTTTAGGATCCATATTCCATGTTTCATAATCACTGTCGATAAAGACAGGAGTGGCATTCTGATAGATGATTGGATTGACTGTGGCTGAAAATGTTAGCGTTGGACAGAATACAACATCACCTTCACCAACACCAACTGCTTTAAGTGCTAGATGAATGGCTCCTGTTCCTGAAGTCATTGCTGCTGCATGCTTTGAACCTACTTTTGTAGCTAGTTCTTTTTCAAACTCATTTACATTAGGTCCAAGTGGGGCTACCCAGTTTGTATCGAATGCTTCTTGTACATATTGCATTTCATAACCTTCATCACTCATGTGAGGCGAAGCGAGCCATATTTTTTGATTCTTAGCCATATTACCATCATCCTTCCTTATCTAAAGTCCATGTATTGTAAAGAGGTGCTCTTATGTATTTAACACCTTAATTTCATTCTCTATATTTAGTGTTTTAGTTGATTTCCAGCACTATATCTTGAATAATTCGCACTCTTGATTGGACGAGAGTATGTGTAATGCCTCTGTAACATTCACCCCTATATACCAACCGCTTAAACCATTGATGTTACTGCCTTACAGCCTCTTTATCCTTTCACCATACTCACGTCGTTTTATTCATCCAATCATAGCCAAAGAACTTTGCTAGGTGGATTCTCGATTTTAAACTTCCTGAGGTGCTCAGAGCATAATACTTTTTCTTCCTTGAGAGTATACAATCCTTTAGAGAAACACTGATTAAGGCCATGTTCTATCATGTACGAGGTTAAACTCAAATCAGATTGTACAAAGGAGAATTCTCTTTCGTATCCTTCTTCTATTAATTGTTGATTAGCATGACACGTTTTAATCTTTTTAATTAGCTATAACTGATCTTAATGAGGGGAAACTAATTGAAAGAATAATACTTAATATGGCTAGGACTGCTAATAATTCGACTACAGTGAAACCTTTTTCTCTAATCATATTTAACTTCAACATCATATTTACCTCCACCTCCATTAAGAAAGGCTTTAACTGCTACAGAAGCAGCCAAAGCCTTAACTGTTTTAAGCGTAGACTGTTGAGGACTCTGCATTTACTTCTGTGTGTTCTATAGAAATTTTACCGTTCGCGAAATCTATTAGTTGTTTCTTGAGTTGGGTTTCATTGTCCTGTTCAATTTCTTTAACGAACTGAAGAACCAAGTCGACTGGTACATTCGTTACTTTTCCAACAAAAATTTTCTCATACACTTTTTCTTTTGTAGTTTCTTTAGTACTTAGGAGTTCCTCAAACAGTTTTTCACCTGGGCGAATGCCGGACTCCACAATCTTTATAGTGTTCTTATCTGCTCCACTTAGTTTGATCATCTTCTTAGCCAACTCCACGATTTTAACCGGTTCACCCATGTCTAGTACAAAGATTTCTCCGCCCTTTGCAAGCGAACCTGCCTGAAGCACTAATCGACTCGCTTCTGGAATCGTCATAAAGTAACGTGTCATTCTGAAGTCAGTTACCGTAATTGGTCCACCGTTTTTGATCTGTTCTTTAAATACAGGAATTACACTGCCACGACTACCGAGAACATTTCCAAATCTTACAGCGACGAAATTGGTTTTTCCTTTTTCATTCAATCCGGTAACAATCATTTCTGCAATACGTTTTGTTGCACCCATAACATTTGGTGGATTCACTGCTTTGTCGGTGGATACCATGACAAAACTGCCCACACCTGCTGCTTTTGATGCTTCTGCCATATTCTTTGTTCCATATATATTATTTTTTACCGCTTCTGTAGGATTATACTCCATTAATGGAACATGTTTGTGCGCTGCCGCATGATAGACCCGGTCTGGCTTATAGGTCTTCATAACTTCAAATATGCGTTCTCGGTCCTGAATATCTGCAATCACTGGCACCAGCTCGATATGATTTTTATCCGCCATCGGCTTCAACTCTCTATGCACCAGATAAATCGAGTTTTCTCCGTGACCTAATAGCAGTATCCGTTCAGGCGAGAATCGAATGATCTGACGGCATATCTCTGACCCGATCGATCCGCCTGCTCCTGAAACAAGGACAGTCTGGCCGGATAACTGAGACGCTATCTGCTCCATGTCCAGTCTCACTTCTTCGCGTCCAAGCAAGTCTGTGACATCGATCTCTTTAAACTCATTGACTTCATATGTGCCTTGAACGATGTCCTCCACTGAAGGCATCTGGTTTACTTTAACATGTGTCTCGGAACAGTAATCTACTATTCTATTCAATTCTTTAGACGATAGTGATGGAATCGCAATAGTGATCTGATCTATCTCAAATAACTCAATCAGTTTCTCTACATCATGGATGGTTCCTAGTACCGGCACACCATATAACGTAGTTTTCTGCTTGTTCTTGTCATCATCCACGATGCCTACAAACTCGATTTCTGGATTGTGCTGAAGGCTACGAATGAACAGACTCCCTCCGTCACCTGCCCCCACAATTAACGTGCGCATAATGGAAATATTTTTCCCATTATTTATTTTTTTCTTTTTGAGTTTATGCTCTATGATAATCCGCCATGCCACCCGGCTTCCAGGAATAATTAACACCGCTAATAAATACCACAAAAAAAGGAAGCGTTGGCTCAGTGGAGTAAAGATTAGATTGTACATATCACATACAAAGAAGGCTGATGTAACTATAATCCCATGAATAATTGTTTCCTTTATACTGGTGTATCGATTGATCTTGTCAAATATTCTAAAAAACAAAGACAGACTTATGTATACAACCATAATTATCAAATAAGACATAACCATTTGTCTAAGTGGAAGTGATAAGTAAGGGGCCAGAAACAAATAAGAAAATAGCCCGGCTAATGTTATCACTGTTATATCGACACAGCCTAATGTCAATCGTTTTTTTCTCCGATTCATCTCGTCTATGTGTAAAATAGTTGTCGGAAAGTAAAATAGTAGGGCAAGAAATTAAAGTAGACAAAAAGAAAGAAG
>NZ_BAAADA010000045.1:0-28705 GCF_039522005.1 Alkalibacterium indicireducens | reverse complement strand
CATTTTTAAACCCCGGTAAATCCCTTAGTGTAGGGATTTATCGGGGTTTTGGGTGTTAAAGATGAGATCATGTAAGAATAAATCCTGCAAGCGTTTTTTTAAATAATTTTGCACTACCTGATTTAAGCACCTTTTTATTCTTAGATAGAGCCATTATTATTCCGGTCAATCCGCAACAAAAACAACACCTGCCGGAACAATCCCTTTTACTGTCCCGACAGGTGCTTTAATTAATTCAGTCCAACACGTTCAAATATTTCATCTACATTTTTCAGATGGTAGTTATAGTCAAAAGCATCTTCGATATCTTCTGCATTCAGAATGGACATAATCTTCTCGTCCTCTTCAAGCAGTGGGCGGAATGCTGTCTGTTCATCCCAAGCAATGGCAGTTTTGGGCTGAACCAGGTCGTAAGCTTCTTCCCGGCTGAGACCTTTATCGATCAGCTTCAGCAATACACGCTGGCTGTATATCAGACCAAGTGTTGCATCCATATTGCGTTTCATGTTCTCAGGGAACACGGTCAGATTGCAGACGATATTGGCAAATCGGTTCAGCATGTAATTCAACAGGGTCGTGCTGTCAGGCAAAATAATGCGTTCCGCAGATGAGTGCGAAATATCACGCTCATGCCATAAGCTGACGTTCTCGTAAGCTGTCACCATGTGCCCTCTGATCACACGCGCCAGTCCGGCCATATTCTCAGATCCGATCGGGTTACGTTTGTGAGGCATTGCTGAGGAGCCTTTCTGACCTTTAGCAAAACCTTCTTCCACTTCTCTAGTTTCCGACTTCTGCAGGCCTCTGATTTCGGTCGCAAACTTTTCAACGCTGGTTGCAATAAGGGCAATGGTGCTAATATATTCCGCATGCAGATCACGCGGCAGAACCTGGGTCGAAATTTCCTGAGGACGCGTTCCCAGTTTATCGCAGACATACTTTTCAACAAATGGCGGGATATTGGCAAACGTTCCAACTGCTCCACTGATTTTTCCGGCTTCTACGCCTTTAGCTGCGTGTTCGAACCGGTCGATGTGGCGTTTCATTTCTGAATACCAGAGCGCCAGCTTCAGACCAAAGGTAGTCGGTTCAGCGTGAACACCGTGCGTGCGTCCCATGGTCACCGTATGCTTATGTTCTTTCGCTTTTTCACCGATAACTTCAAGCAGCTGCTGAAGGTCTTTTCTGAGCACATCATTGACCTGTTTCAGCTGGTAGCCGTAAGCTGTATCAACGACATCCGTACTGGTCAATCCGTAGTGGACCCATTTCTTTTCGTCCCCCAACGTTTCAGAAACGGCTCGTGTGAAAGCGACCACGTCATGTTTGGTTTCTTTTTCGATTTCCAGTATACGGGCAATATCAAAAGAGGCATGCGCTCGGATCTTCTGAACATCTTCTTTAGGAATCTCTCCCAGTTCGGCCCAGGCTTCATCAGCTAGGATCTCAACTTCCAGCCATGACTTGTAGCGGTTCTCCTCTGACCATAATTCTTTCATTTCAGGTCGCGTATAGCGTTCGATCATTATACCAGTCTCCTAATCCCAGATTTTCGTTTCTTCAATATCTTTCAGTGTCTTCTCGGTATCAGCCGTCAGTATGGTCACGTGCCCCATCTTTCGCACGGTCTTGACCTCTTTCTTGCCGTAGTCATGTACATGCCAGGCTGGCTGACTGCTGTTCAGTTCAAGTGCCTGTTCAAAGTGCTCACCCAGAATATTGACCATCACAGCTGGCTTAAGAAGGTCCACTTCAGCAAGAGGATAGCCGCAGATTGCACGTATGTGCAGGTCAAACTGTGAGTCTGAACAGGCTTCTATAGAATAATGTCCGGAGTTATGCGGACGCGGCGCCAGTTCATTGGCATAGAGCTTTCCTTCAGAAGTCAAAAAGAGTTCCACACCCAAGACACCTGATAAGGTCATCTTTTCAGCGATGGTTTCAGCAATCTGTCGTGCCTCGTCCATCACCTCATCTGACACGCGTGCCGGTACGATACTCTTAAGCAGGATATTGTTCTCATGGATGTTTTCTGAAACAGGCAAGGTGACCACATCCCCTGAGGCATTACGAGCCACCATAATGGAAAGTTCCTTTTCAAATGACACCCACTCTTCCAGGACACATGTCCCTTTTTTTATCAGAGCAGAAGCTTCTTCAAATTCAGCATCCGATTCCAGAACGACTTGGCCCTTTCCGTCGTACCCGCCTTGAACAGTTTTCAGTACACATGGATAGCCGAGGGTTTCAACGGCTTCCTTCAAATTTTCTTCCGTTTCAATTTTAGCATAAGCGGCAATAGGAATCCCTGAATTTTCCAGAAAATCTTTTTCAGTCAGGCGATTCTGGGTATTAAGTAAAAGCTCGGTCCCCTGGGGAACTGCAATTTCCACTGCCTCAAGAACGTGTTCAATTGTTTCAGCATCGACATTTTCAAATTCATAGGTCAACACATCGCTTGATCTGGCCAGTTCTTTCAAAGCATCCAGATCATCATAAGCTGCTTCAATATGCAGATCCGCCACTTGGGCTGTCGGACAGTCTGGAGTCGGGTCAAGCACAGCGATCCGATAGCCTCTTTCCTTAGCAGAAAAAGCCATCATCCGTCCCAGCTGTCCCCCACCTATAATGCCTATTGTACTTCCCGGTCTGATCAGTTTAGACAAGTTCGTCACTACTTTCCATTACCTTCTGTTTCAAGGCTTCTCTTCTATTTTCGATTCGGTCGGCCAGTTCAGGCTGAAAGGCTCCCAACATCTGAGCGGCGAGGAGACCGGCATTCGTTGCCCCAGCCTTGCCGATGGCTACGGTAGCAACAGGGACTCCTCCAGGCATCTGTACGATCGACAGGAGTGAATCCAGACCGTTCAGCGCCTTTGACTGAACAGGCACGCCGATGACCGGCAGCGTCGTCTTGGCTGCCAGCATTCCAGGAAGATGCGCAGCGCCTCCCGCTCCAGCGATGATCACTTTGATCCCTCGCCCGCGCGCTTCTTCAGCATAATCAAACATCAAGTCCGGTGTCCGGTGAGCGGAGACCACTTTTTTCTCGTAAGCTACTTCCAGTTCATCCAGCACCTCACAGGTATGTTTCATCGTCTCCCAGTCGGATGTGCTTCCCATGACGACCCCTACTTCAATTGCCAAATCAAACGCCTCCTAATAGTTATGGTTCCATTTTACCTTATTGCTTATTCGCGTTTATAACCGCTCTGTTTCCGATATCTTTCCTGCAAACATACTCGCTTATATCTACGCCTTCAAGCGCTGAATAGACAGCTTCCTGCGCCTCTTCGATCGTTTTCCCAGCTGCTTCAACCAAATAGACACGGCCGCCGTTTGAAACCAGCTTTCCTTCGGTTTCTGAGACACCTGCGAAATACAAGTTCATCTGATCGTCTATTTCAGGCAGGTTTAATGGTCTAAATTTTTCGTAAGCTTCTGGATAGCCTTTTGAGGCAACTACCACCCCAAGACTAACGCCATCTTGCTTCCAGACTAGACTGGGTTCCTCATCACTAAGAATAGCAGTAATGGCTTCTGCCAGGTCGGATTCCAAACGGTTCATCAGCACTTGCGTTTCCGGATCTCCAAAGCGGGCATTGAACTCGATCGTTTTAGGTCCATCTTCTGTGGCCATGACTCCGGCATATAATATACCCGTAAAAGGCGTGCCGTTTCTTACCATCCCTGTCGCAGCCGGCAGGAGTATCTTTTCAGTCGCTTCTTTTACTACAGCTTCAGATATATGCTTAACTGGAGCATAAGCCCCCATTCCTCCAGTGTTCGGACCTTTATCCCCTTCAAGCAGGCGCTTATGATCCTGAGAAATCACCATCGGATAGACCTTCTCATTTTTAACAAAAGCCATAAGAGAAAACTCTTCTCCCGTCAGGTATTCTTCGATGACTACATGCGTGTTCTGGTCCCCGAATTTTTTATCCAGCATCATGTCATCAAGGGCATCAAGTGCCGCTTCCATGGTTTCAGCTACAACGACTCCTTTACCTGCGGCCAATCCATCAGCCTTGATGACGACTGGAACGTTTCCTTTTTCAATGTAACGTCTAGCTTCTTCATACTGATCGAAAGACTTGTAATCTGCTGTCGGAATAGCATTGGTGGTCATCAGCTCTTTAGCAAACGCCTTTGATGATTCTATCTGAGTCGCAGCTTTTGACGGGCCGAAAATTGCGAGCCCTTCAGCCTGGAAATCATCCACGATGCCATTTAACAGGGGGAGTTCCGGGCCAACGATGGTCCATTCAACACTTTCTTTTTTGGCAAAATCAATTAACGTCGCATGGTCTTCCTGACTGATATTCAGCACGGTTATACCGTCACGAGTCATCCCCGGGTTTCCCGGTGCACAGAACACCTGCTCGACTTGGCTGCCCTCCAGCAGTTTTTTGGCAATCGCGTGTTCACGTCCACCTGATCCAATCACTAGTAACTTCACATGTTTCTCCCCTTTAAAATCCCTAAATATAATCTATGTATAAAACGAAAGAGAGGTTTCCCTCTCTTTTATTGATCAATGTCTAAAGTGACGCATTCCTGTAAAGACCATGGCGATGCCGTATTCATTCGCCTTGTCGATCGACGCCTGATCCTTGATGCTTCCGCCTGGCTGAATGATTGCTTTAATCCCGTTCTCGGCAGCATATTCGACACTGTCATCCATCGGGAAAAAGGCATCGCTGGCCATGACCGCATCTTCTGCCTGCTCACCTGCCTGTTCAATGGCAATTTTGACTGCTCCGACCCGGTTCATCTGACCGGCTCCGATGCCTAAGGTCTGCTTGTCATTCCCCACGACAATGGCGTTGCTCTTCACATGCTTCACTGCTTTCCAGTTCAGTTTCAGTGCACGCATCTGGCTGTCAGTTGGTGCCTTGTCCGTAACAACTGACCATTCAGGTGCATCTTCTTCGTTGACCCAGTCCTGGTCCTGAACCAGCAGGCCGCCAAGTACGGACACGGATTCTTTTCCACCTTGTCTTGATTCAGAAAAATCCAGTTCAAGCAGACGGATATTTTTCTTTTTAGTCAAGACAGCCAGAGCATCCTGAGAAAAACCAGGAGCAATGACGATTTCAAGGAAGATTTTACTTAATTTGTCTGCAAGTTCAGCTGTGACTGTTTCATTGACTGTGACGATGCCACCAAAAATTGACACAGGGTCTGCATCATAGGCTCTGTCAAAGGCTTCTTCTATCGACTCACCAATTCCTATTCCGCACGGATTCATGTGTTTAAGTGCTACAGCTGCCGGTCCGTTAAATTCACGAACGATACGGATAGATGCATCTGCATCCTTGATATTATTGTAAGACAATTCTTTTCCGTGAAGCTGCTTTGCCTTGGCAATGGAAAAACTGTTTGCTCGTGGCGATTCATAAAATACAGCACTCTGATGACTGTTTTCGCCGTACCTTAGAGTCTGCTTCAAATCATACGTCTGCGTATAACTATCCAGCTGGGTCTCTTCCTCAACTTGCTCAGTCAGATATTCAGCAATCAGTGCATCATAAGCGGCCGTAAGATGGAAAACTTTAGCTGCCAGATGTTGTCTAGTCTTGAGAGTGGTCTGTCCGTTCTCTTCCAGCTCCTTGATCACTTGACTGTAGTCATCAGTATCTACAATGACTGTGACTGTTGCATGGTTTTTAGCCGCGCTTCTAAGCATGCTCGGTCCACCTATGTCTATCTGTTCGATTGCTTCTTCTCTAGTCGTTTCGGGTCTGGCAATTGTCTCTTTAAATGGATACAGGTTGACACAGACAAAGTCGATCGGGGTGATGTCGTGGTCTTCCATAGCCGAGAGGTGAGTGTCCAGATCCCGACGGCCCAGCAGTCCCCCATGGATCAGCGGGTGCAGCGTTTTGACCCGTCCGTCCATCATTTCAGGAAAACCGGTGACCTCTTCGATCGACAAGGTTGGAATCCCAGCCTCTTCCAGGACCTTTTTCGTCCCTCCTGTTGAAATAATCTCTATGTTCTGTCTGACTAATGCCTGAGCAAAGTCAACGATATTGGTCTTGTCTGAAACACTGATAAGTGCACGTGTCATAGTTAGGCATACTCCTTCTGCAACTTTTTGATATAAGTCTGAATAACTTCAGGATACAGCACATGCTCGACAGCATGAATCTTCTCCTCTAGTGATTCTATCGTATCGTCTGGATCGATGACAACTTTTTCCTGAGCCAGTATCGTCCCGGTATCGATGCCTTCATCCACTAGATGTACGGTCACACCCGTTTCTGTGGCTCCTGCATCAAATGCATCCTGTATTCCCTGTTTCCCGGGATAAAGCGGAAGCAACGACGGATGAATATTAATAATCCGATTGTCAAAAGCTTCCAGTAAAGTCTGCCCGATGATTCGCATGTAACCGGCTAGGACAATCAGGTCGATGTCTGCTTCCTTCAAATGATCTAAGACTTCTCTCTCAAAGACTTCTTTTGAAGGAAACTGTTTCGGGTAAAATGAAACGGAGGGAACAGCCAATGTATCGGCTCTAGTCAGAGCAAAAGCCTCAGGCTTGTCACTTACGAGCAGAGCCACTTCTGCCTCTATCGTCTGTTTTCTAATCGCCTTCACAAGTGCTTCAAAATTCGATCCGCTTCCGGAAGCAAAAACGGCTAGTCTGATCGGTCCAGCTTTACTCAAAACGGATCGCCTCATTTTCATCTGCTCTGACTTCTCCGATGGTGACTGCTTTTTCTCCGGAATCTTTTAAACTTTTAAGCACTGCTGCTTCGTGTTCTTCCGGAACAGCCAGAACCATGCCAATTCCCATGTTGAAATAGCCGTACATTTCATCACGGTCGAGTTTTCCATACTCCTCAAGCAGAGTAAAAATCCCAGGTATTTCCCAAGTGTTTTTTCTGACTACTGCGGATAAGCCCTCTGGTAACATACGAGGTAGATTTTCAATGAATCCGCCGCCTGTAATGTGAGAGATCCCGTGTACCCAGCCTTTTTTCAAAAGAGGGAGTACAGCAGACACGTAGATTTTTGTCGGCTCAAGCAGAGCCTGACCTAAAGTATCGTCACCTAAGGCATCATGCTTAAAATCATAACTCAACGCATTCTGTTCAAAACAGATTTTTCTGACCAGTGAGTAGCCATTGGAGTGTATCCCGCTGGATGGCAGTCCGATCAGCTTATCTCCTGCTTTAACGTGATCTTTAGTCAGCATACTTCTTTTTTCCACCACACCGACGCAGAATCCCGCCACATCGTAGTCGTCTTCCCCGTACATGTCAGGCATCTCAGCCGTTTCTCCACCGATCAGTCCTGCACCTGCCTGGACGCACCCATCAGAAATGCCTGCAACAATCTGTTCCATTTTCTCAGGAACCGTTTTTCCCGTTGCAATATAATCCAGAAAATAAAGCGGCTCAGCACCTTGAGCTAGAATGTCATTCACACACATAGCCACACAGTCGATCCCGATCGTATCGTGTCTGTCCTGCTGGATCGCAATCAGCAGTTTCGTGCCGACCCCGTCCGTCCCAGATACGAGGACCGGTTCTTTCACGTCGACAACAGACAGATCAAATGCTCCGCCGAAACCTCCCAGTGCCCCCATCATGCCAAGGCGCTCCGTTCGTTTTGCATGTTTTTTTATTCGTTCAACCGTTTGATAACCTGCCTCGACATTGACCCCTGCGTCTGTGTAGGCATTTCCCATTTAATAGATCCCCCTGTTGTTTTCTGACCGGCTGAAGTCTGACCAGCCCAGTCTTATCTTGTTGTTTATACCATTAACGGCTTACTCTCTCTGATTTTAGCCAGTGTTTTCATATAGTCAGTTTCATAGTCATACAAAGGTGTTGGATAGTCTCCGGTAAAGTAAGACATACACAGGCCATTATGAGGCGCATCGAACGTCAGTCCGATCGAATCCACCGTCCCTTCGACACTTAAAAACGATAGACTGTCTGCACCGATTTTCTCGCGGATTTCTTCCACTGAATAATCTGCAGCAATCAGTTCTTTCTGATTCTGAATATCGATCCCGTAGAAACATGGGTATTTCAAAGGCGGAGATGAAATGCGGACATGGACCTCCGCTGCTCCGGCTTCTTTTAATAACTGAACGATGCGTCGGCTGGTCGTGCCGCGAACGATGGAATCATCCACCATGATCACTTTCTTACCGGCCACCACACCTCGAACAGCAGAGAGTTTCATTCTTACGCCTTGTTCTCTCAGTTCCTGAGTCGGCTGGATGAAAGTGCGTGCAACATACTGGTTCTTGACCAGTCCCATTTCATAAGGGATCCCACTCGCTTCTGCATACCCACTAGCTGCGGACAGAGAAGAGTTCGGGACACCGATAACCATATCTGCATCGACCGGTGCTTCTTCAGCCAGACGTTTGCCCATATTCTTGCGTGCAGTATGGACATTGACTCCAGCAATATTTGAATCCGGTCGAGCAAAGTAGATAAATTCCATCGAACAGATTTGAAGCAGCGTCTGATCGGTATAGGTCTCGATTCGATACCCTGAATCATCGATAATCACGAGTTCCCCTGGCTGAACGGCACGGACAAATTCTGCTCCGACAACATCAAGGGCACAGGTTTCACTTGCAAGTATGTAGGCACCATTATCCATCTGTCCAATGGATAAAGGACGGAAACCGTTCGGATCCAGTGCACCGATCAATGCATCAGGCGTCAGCATGACATAAGCAAACGCACCTTTTACGGTATTCAGACTTTCTTTGATTCGGTCGATCAGTGTATCCTGCTTGCTTTTACGGATCAGGTGCATAAGGATTTCAGTATCCGAGTTTGAATGAAAAATCGCCCCAGCCTGCTCGAGTTCCTGGCGCAGACTCACTGCATTGATGAGGTTTCCGTTATGAGCCAGTGCCAGCTCCTCATCGTGAAACTTGAACAGAAACGGTTGAATATTCAAGATACTGTTGCTGCCGGCAGTGCTGTAACGGACATGTCCAATCCCAGCTTCTCCCGACAGGCGGATCAGTTCACGTTCATCTTTAAACACTTCAGATAAAAGTCCCAAGTCACGGTGTCCTTTCAGACGCCCATTGCGATTGGTCACAATCCCTGCGCCTTCCTGACCGCGGTGCTGCAGGCTATGCAGACCGAAAAAGTTCAGCTGGGCTGCATCCGGGTGTCCCCACACACCGAATACGCCACATTCTTCATTTAAGCTTTTGATTTCAGCAACCAAGGAATGGCCCCTTCCCATAAGTCTTTCACTTCTTTAACATCAATAGTCAGCTTTTCCGTCTGCGTACGGATTTCAGCGATTCGTGTATCTTTTACTTCACCGATTTCAACGGCATCTTGTCCAAATACTTCTTTGACTTCTTCTACATGTTCAGGTCTGACAGATAGAACAAAACGGGATGGCGATTCTGAAAACAGCCACTCTGAAGGCATATCTAGTGTCGCAGACAGCCCCAGCTCGTTCCCGAAGGCTGATTCCATCAGCGCCACGGCCAATCCACCTTCAGAACAGTCATGCGCACTTTGAATAAGTCCTTCACGAATCGCCTGCAGTACTTTATCCTGAATCATTTTTTCTTTGTCTATATCAAAATCGAAAAGTTCTCCTTCGATTCTCCCCAATTGCATTTTCTGCAGTTCAGATCCGTTAAAGTCAGCTCCTGTTTTCCCGATGACGAAAATCTTATCACCAGCCTGTTTAAATTCCGATGTTGTCACGTGATCAAGATCCTTGACCAATCCGACCATGCCAATCATAGGTGTCGGATAGATCGCTTCCCCATTTGTTTCGTTGTAGAGCGATACGTTTCCTGAAATGACAGGTGTATTTAATGTCGTACAGGCTTTGGCAATTCCATCCGCAGATGTCCACAGCTCCCAGAACACTTCAGGCTTGTCTGGATTCCCGTAGTTCAGACAGTCCGTGATTGCCAGTGGTTCGCCCCCGCTGGCCACAATATTTCTTGCGGCTTCTGCCACCGCCATTTGACCACCTTTTTCCGGATCAAGATAAAGGTAACGGGCATTACAGTCAGTCGTCATGGCTAGCGCCTTGCGGGTCCCTCTGATACGAAGAACTGCTGCATCACTACCGGGGCCGACAACGGTGTTCGTTCTAACCATTGAGTCATATGTTTCAAAAATCGATTTTTTTGAAGCAACTGTAGGCTGCTGCATGAGTTGTTTCAGTGTTTCTTCTGTATCAGCGATGTCCGGTATGAATGCATCAAGTTTTTTGAAAGCTTGAATACGTTCCGGTTCAGTGTATGGTTTATGATAGACAGGTGCTTCTTCCGCCAATGCGTCTACCGGTAAGTCAGCGACCAGTCTTCCTTCGTGGTACAGTCGGTACTGCCCGTCACCAGTCACTTCTCCAATAGTCACGGCATCCAGTTCATAACGTGAGAACAGCTCTTTGACACGATCTTCTGCCCCTTTCGTCACACAGATCAGCATCCGTTCCTGAGACTCCGAGAGCATCATTTCATAGGGCGTCATGCCTGATTCACGTTGCGGCACATCGTCCAGGTTAAGGATCAGTCCGCTTCCCGCTTTTGATGCCATTTCTGAACTGGATGAGACCAGACCCGCGGCTCCCATATCCTGGATGCCGACGAGAATATCGCTGTGGTCCTGAATCAGTTCCAGGCACGCTTCCATCAGAAGTTTTTCCATAAACGGATCGCCGACTTGTACAGCTGAACGCTCAGCCTCTTCTTCATCACTGAATTCTTCCGAAGCAAAGGTTGCGCCGTGAATGCCGTCGCGACCTGTTTTTGCTCCTACATACATGATCGTATTACCGATCCCTTTAGCCTGGCCTTTTTGAATATCCTCATGATCGATCAGGCCGACACACATGGCATTTACCAACGGGTTCCCTCTGTAGACGGGATCAAAGGCGATTTCTCCGCCGACTGTCGGAATCCCGATACAGTTGCCGTAGCCGCCGATTCCTGCCACGACTTCTTCAAACAGATACTTTGTCCGTTCGTTGTCGAGTTCACCGAACCTTAAAGAATCCAGCATCGCAATCGGACGGGCACCCATACTGAAAATATCACGAATGATGCCTCCGACACCTGTCGCCGCCCCTTCATAAGGTTCAACAGCGGATGGATGGTTATGACTTTCCGCTTTAAACACGACGGCCTGACCGTCCCCAATATCAACGATTCCGGCACCCTCACCAGGACCTTGAAGCACTTGAGGTCCCTCTGTGGGGAATTTTCTCAATACCGGTTTGGAGTTTTTATACGAACAGTGCTCGCTCCACATAACTGAAAACAGGCCAGTTTCCGTATAATTAGGCAGACGTTTGATTATGTCCTCGGAAATCAGGCGGTATTCTTCATCCGTTAGTCCCCATTGGGCATAGATTTTCTGATCTCTGATCTGTTCGGCCGTCGGTTCATGTAATGTTTTCATACCTCACCAGTCTCCTTTATAAAGTTCTTGACCATCGATTCGAAAAAGCGCAGCCCGTCACTTGAGCCTAAAAGATCCTCGACTGCACGCTCAGGATGCGGCATCATACCCAGCACATTGCCTTGTTTGTTTATAATCCCTGCGATATTTTCAACTGAGCCGTTCGGGTTGTCTGACGCATAGGTGAATACGATCTGATCGTTGGCTTTCAGTTCCGCAAGTGTCTCTTCATCACAGTAGTAATTCCCTTCGCCATGAGCGACGGGTATCATGAGGCGTTCCTTATCGCCATATTCAGAGGTAAATTTCGTCTGATTATTGACCACTTCCAGTTCCAATGTCTTACAGATAAAATGAAGGTTGTCGTTACGCTGCAAAGCCCCAGGCAGAAGTCCTGCTTCAACTAAAATCTGGAATCCGTTGCAGGTACCAAAGACTGGCTTGCCTTCCTCTGCAAAACGGGTCACTTCACTCATCACATTTGAAAAGCGGGATATGGCACCACTTCTTAAGTAATCACCATACGAAAAACCTCCAGGAAGCAGGACACCATCAAATCCGTCCAGACTTTCTGCAGTGTGAGGCACGTATTCAGCTTCTTCTCCTACACCGTCTATAATTGCATGAAGCAGGTCAACATCACAATTGGAACCTGGAAACTGGATCACTGCAAATCGCATGCTTACACCGTCTCCTTTACTCGTTCAATTTCATAGCGGTAGCTTTCCATCACAACGTTTGCCAGAAGCTTGTCGCAGATGGTTTCAATGACTTCTTCAACTGAACGGTCGTCAGTATCTGATACTTTGATTTCAAAATACTTCCCGATACGAATATCTTCAATTTCATCGAAACCCATACGGTGAACGGCCCCTCTTACCGCTTCTCCCTGAGGATCCAGAATTGATTCTTTATAGGTTACATATACTTTTACGTTATACATGAGTCACTTCTCCTTTTGAGCTGTAGTCAGACGGTCGAGTACTTCTTGATATAGTGGGATAATGTCGCCGAGATCCTGCCTGAAGACATCCTTGTCCAGACGATCGTTCGTCTTTTCATCCCATAGACGGCATGTGTCCGGTGAAATTTCATCTGCCAGAATGATTTGTTCTTTCACAGTCTTTCCAAATTCCAGCTTGAAGTCGATCAATCTGATACCGGCCTCTTTATAAATTTCAATCAGTGAATTGTTGATGTTGTGAGCCTGTCTTTTAATTTCGTCAATTTCTTTCTGGTCAGCCAGATTAAGTGCAAGCACATGATCATCATTAATGAGCGGATCGTTCAGTTCGTCATTCTTGAGGTAAAATTCCAACACAGGAAAGGCCAACTCCGTCCCCTCGTCTACACCCAGGCGCCTGGAAAAGCTTCCAGCAGCGACATTTCTGATGACAACCTCAAGATCGAACATATCCACTTTTTCAATCAGCTGATCCGTTTCAGACACTTCCCTGATGAAGTGACTTGGAATATCCATCTCCTTCAGCTTTTTGAAGATCACGCTGGTAATCTGGTTGTTCAGCTGCCCTTTACCGGCTATGGCTTCTTTCTTGGCTCCATTCCCAGCTGTGGCCTGATCTTTATACGTGACCCATAGAATGCTTGGTTCACTGGTCTCATATAATCGCTTTGCCTTTCCTTCATATAACAGGTCTCTCTTTATCAACTGAATACCCCTTTCAGGACTCGGTTAAACACGAATATTAAACATGCTTTTTTTGTAATCGTTCCGTTTTTGTCGGTACAGCTTTATCATAACTCGTCTATGAAATAGAGTCAACCTTTCAGCGTCTATTTATGGATGATATTTCGGCTAATGTTCGAGTTTTATATTTATAAAGCTGAATTTACAGTTTAAAACATTCTAATGTTTTGTAATTAACGAACATTAACAACTGTTTTTTTCCTTTGGAAATGATATTACAAACAGGATTTCGTAATACTATTCACAAAATTCAATTGAGAATAATTCTCAATTAGAGTATGCTTAATTATAATCAATTCGCTGACAGACTCACACTTAGGAGATGATTCACATGCAGATATACTGGACAACCCTTGTAGACGTCATTGATGAAGCTACAGATACAAAAACGTTCTACCTGGATCTCCCAGAGGGCTTCACCTGGGAAGAAGGCGCGCACACTCACCTGGCACTGGAAGGATTCAATAGCGGAGAAAAACCTGACAAAGGGCTGGTTAGGCACATGTCGATCGCAACCCTTCCAGAAGAAAAGACGATCGGTATCACTACTCGCCTTAGAGCAGAGCGCTCAAGATACAAGACTCATTTGTCTGAACTTAAAAGCGGAAGCTCAGTTGCCCTGTTCAAGACACATACAAATATCCCGTTGAAGCGAGAAAACAGACCTGTTTATCTGTTGTCGTGCGGGGTCGGTATCGCTTCATTCAGACCTCTTGTTCTGCAGTACTTAAATGATTCTAATGGAATAGACTCTCTCCATTCTCTGAATATCGACTCGTCTGGTGAACAGCTCTTCTCCGGTTTGTTTGAACAAGAGTCATATCCGTCTCTGACAGCTCAGTACGTCACTGACCGTCCGGATTACTATGAGAAAGTAAACAAGCTGGCTGAGGACACTCACGGCATCTTCTACATTGTCGGCAGCGATGACTTCCTTAGAGAAACCATCGCCACCATGCGTGAACGTGGGATTTCTGATGAGCAGATCACGATCGATAAGCATGAACGTTTTCGTTCAGATTTTCTTGGCTGAACAGGTCTAAAAAAATAAAAAGAGACGCCATTCTTTGAAATGGCGCTCATTATTGCATTCGGGGTAGTTGTTCGGATCCCGTTTAGGCTTCTTTCATTCCTGGATGGGAAGCGAGCGACGATTCATTTTGATGACGAATGCCTCATATCTCACTTTTATGAGGCATTCATCCGATCGATTGAGAACTCAACGTCTCATAACCTACTTTTATGAGACATTCTTCCGATCGATTGAGAACTCAACGTCTCATAACCTACTTTTATGAGGCATTCGTCTATATGGACTAGAGCTGTTCGGGCCCCTTTACGGATAAATAAATCTTCATAGGCGGTAATTCCCATATATATAGAAAAAAGGCTGCATTACTCTTCTACTCGGGAGTAATGCAGCCTTTTTTATCTGAATCTACTAGGTTATACCTAGAACACTACTGTGAACTACCCACCACTTAAATCCTCCGGATTTTGAAGTGGGGGCTTCCTACGAACTCCATTCTTGTCTGCACAGGTTTCATGCAGACAGAGGAATCGGATATGGGTAGGCTCAAAAGGCAGTCCCTGCCTCATAGGTTTTCTTTTACTTGGCTAACGCCAAGGAATACTCAGTAGGCTTGGTTGTCGCCTATATAGACTTGGTTATCGTCTATATATAAAGTATACCAAATGAGAATGACATTAACCACTTCAAGCTATCGCTTGACCGAAATTCATCTCCCACTTTCACTGGTGCTTCGCACCCATACGCTTAGAAGTGGGAGACTTCTTTCGGAATTACGTTAAAGTAGATACTGTTTATTTCTGAAAATATCGTTTCGCATTTTTGTAGCACACATTTTCCACCAGTTGCTTAAGAAGTGCCGGTTTATCAGGAAACTTGCCACTTTCGACCTGCTCACCGACAAAGTTGCAGAATATGCGGCGGAAGTAATCATGTCTAGGATAGGACACGAAACTTCTTGAATCCGTCAGCATCCCTACGAAATGCATCAGCAGCCCATGATCCGCCAGGGTTTCCATTTGTCTAAGCATTCCCTGTTCCGTATCATTGAACCACCAGCCGGCACCGAACTGAACTTTGCCTTTGATACCTTCTTCATTGGACTGGAAATTAGCCACTGAACTGGCAACAATGTGGTTATATTCGGGATTCAGGTTATAGACGATCGTCTTCGGCAGCTTGCCTTCTTTGTCCATAGCATCCAGCAAACGGTTCAGATGAACCGCTACTTTTGCCTGGTCATAGATAGAATCGACGCCTACATTTGCGCCGGCCTGTTCAAATAGCCGTGTATTCGTATTTCTTATCGCTCCAAAATGGATCTGCATGATCCAGCCTCGGTCATGATACAACTGGCCTAATTCGACAAGCAGACGCGTCATCCATTTTGCCTTGTCTATATCTGAAACTGATTCTCCTGCTTTAAAAGAAGCGAAAATACGCTCTATATCCTCATCTGAAGCTTCTTCATAAAGCAGCTCGGTGATGCCGTGATCAGAAATCAGAGCCCCATGGCGGTCAAAATGATCGATACGGTCCTCTATGATTTCAAGGAACGTACCATAGTCAGCTGCCTGTTTTCCGGTCAGCTCCTCAAGTCTTGATACATCTTCGGCTGACAGATCGTACAGTTCATCCGGCCTGAATGACGGCGCCACTTTGACATCAAACGCCTCTTTGTCAGCAATCTGCTTGTGATACTCGAGCGAATCGAAAGGTGTATCCGTTGTACCGATAAATTCTACATTGGATTTTCTAATCAATGACTGAGCCGTCATGTCATCCTCTTTCAGCTGACGATTAGCCTCGTCATAAATGGTTTCCCAATTGTCGCTTCCAAGCAGCTCCTCAATACCGAAATACTCTTTCAGTTCCAGTTGGGTCCAGTGGAATAACGGATTGCCCAGAGCCATTTCTGCCGTTTCCGCCCAGGCTTTGAACTTATCTTTAGATGATCCATTTCCAGTAATCAGTTCTTCAGACACCCCGTTAGCCCGCATCGCCCGCCACTTGTAGTGGTCTCCGGCCAGCCATAGTTCGGTAATGTCTTCAAACGCATGATCCTCAGCGATTTCTTTAGGATCAAGGTGGCAGTGATAGTCAATGATTGGCAGATCCCTGGCTATTTGATGATACAAAGTTTTAGCCGTCTCATTTTGAAGCATAAAATCCCCATGAATAAACGTCATAGTTACCCTCCGTTGGTTTGTTTACATATTATACAAACCTTATTCTAAAGAGAAACGAATCCGGTTACAAGTGGTTTTATCTTCAAATTTATTTTTTCATCTTCTGTGCTTATGTGTGTAAAGAAAAACTCAAAAAAAGCCCTGATTATGTAAATTGGGACTTGAGACCTATATTAATCAGGAATGATTATGTTACAATTATTTTAATATATTAACGCATATATAATAATAGTTACAGGGAGATCGTTTTATGCACATCGGGGAAAAGATTCAATTTCTAAGAGAAAAAGAAGAACTGTCGCAGCGAAAACTGGCTAAGTCCATGTACGTCAGCCGTCAGACCGTATCCCGGTGGGAAAACGGGTATTCACTTCCAGAAAGTGAATCAGTCATTCTGCTGGCAAAAACTTTCGGGTATCCTATTGAATGGTTTCTGAAAGACGCATATGGAGTTGACTATCTTACCAGCAGGCCATCCGAAAAGCTAAACGAGAGCCCGAATACAGATGCTGATCTAGTCGCATCTGAACAAGGTGGTAAGCAGTCAAAATCAGTATTAAAGAAGCTGTTTCGTCCATTACATAAATAGAATACAGGCAAAAAGACCGGTATTCCTCATGAAGGAGACCGGTCTTTTCAGTGATTATAGGACTTTGGACAGGAAATCCTGAGTCCGTTCATTCTGAGGATTAGAGAAAATCATGTCTGGGGTACCTGATTCGACAATATAGCCGTCATCCATAAACAGGACACGATCGGCAACTTCTCGGGCAAAGCCCATTTCGTGAGTCACCACAACCATGGTCATTCCGGACTGAGCTAAGTCTTTCATTACTTTCAGAACCTCTCCGACCATCTCCGGATCCAATGCTGATGTCGGTTCATCGAACAGCATCACATCGGGATCCATCGCTAGAGCTCGGGCAATCGCTACACGCTGCTGCTGTCCACCTGATAAGCTGGACGGATATGCATCTTCCTTGTCTCCCAGCCCGACCTGTCTCAGAAGTTTGACCGCAGTCTGATCAGCCTGATGCTTGTCGACCCCTTTCGATTTTACTGGTGCAATCGTCAGATTCTGTTTCGCCGTTTTGTGAGGAAACAGATTGAACTGCTGGAAAACCATACCCATTTTCTGACGCAGCTGGTTCAGGTCTTTTTCATTCAGACCTGTCAGCGTAGTCCCTTCGAAAACGATCTCCCCATCAGAAGGTTCTTCAAGCAAATTCAGGCAACGTAGAAACGTTGATTTCCCGGAGCCGGAAGGGCCAATTACTACGACCACTTCCCCCTGGCTGAATTCTTCGTTAATATCTTTCAATACTTCATTTTTTCCAAATGACTTTTTCAAATGATTCACTTTAATCATGATTCATTCTCCCTTCATAGAAGTTCAAGAGTTTCGTCAGGCTGAAGGTCAGCGCAAAATAGATCAGCATAGTGATGAACAGCGGCAGGATTCCCTGGAAGGAAATAGAACGCACCACTCGTGTCTGGAAAATCAGTTCGCCGACACCAATGACTGATACAATGGACGACTCTTTAATAATGGTAATGAACTCATTACCTAGTGCAGGCCAGATATTCTTAAGGGCCTGAGGGAAGACGATGTAGCGCATGGAATCATTCTTACTCATACCTAAACTTCTCGCAGCCTCATCCTGTCCTTTGTTGACAGAATTGATTCCACTTCTTATGATCTCAGCAATGTATGCCCCGGAGTTGAGCGAGACAGCAATGATCCCTGCAGTCAGGGCCGGCAAATTGAAAAACATACCTGACGCGAAGTAGATGAACATAACTTGAATGAGAAGCGGCGTTCCTCGTACAAACTCCACATAAGCGGTTGCCAGTTGTTTAACCAGGAACACTTTAGACAGTCGCATGAGTGCCAGCAGTGATCCTAAAATTAGACCGAAGAACACGGCAGACGCTGAAATCAGCAAAGTGATCAGTGTCCCATCAAGGAAATATTCCCAGTAGCTTGCAATAAACCCTGCTTCTATTTCTTCCCCATCTTCATCCAGTTCCGTCTGAGCCATATATTCGCCTGCTTTGGCTAGATACTCTTCTATCAGATTCTGTTCTTTTATTTCAGCCAAGCTTTCATTCACTGCATCAACTAGTGAATCTTCTCCTTTTCTGAAGGCAATCGCTGAACCCTGGTCATCATCGTCCATTTCAAAGTCCCCGACAAAGGTATGCAGGTCCTCATCGTGACCAGCATGAGCTTCAGCGTTAGGTCCCTGCATAACGATTGCTTCGATTCGGTTAGTTTTCAAAGCAAGCAGTAAATCATTTAAGTCTGTCAGACTCATGATTTCTGCATCCGGAATCTGCTCAGCGAGCTCTTCCTGAAGTGACCCGGACTGTACACCAACTGTCAATCCTCTCAATGATTCGATTGAATCGTAGATATCCTCATCTTCCGCACGAATCATAATATTCTGGAAAGTACGGAAGTAAATATCCGAGAAATCTACATTTCTACGACGTTCAGCAGTCGGAGTCATTCCCGCAATGACTACATCGACGTTTCTGGCTTCCAGAGCCGGCAGCAGACTGTCAAATCCAATGTCCTGAATTTGAAGTTCCACTCCAAGATCATCCGCAATTTTCTGCGCAATCATCATATCCATTCCTACGACCTGGCGTTCACCGTCGACAACTGCATAGAATTCGAATGGTGGAAAATCGGCACTTGTCCCAACGACCAGGACCCCCTGATCCTGAACACGCTGCAGTGCCGATCCATCTTCAGCCGACACCGGTTCTGCCGGAATGAATAATATACTGAATAAAATAAGTAATGCTATAAATCCTTTTACGCCCTTCATCATACGCCTTATCCCCTTTAGTTCTGTTTTGACTTAAAAAGAATCATACCATCATAAATATAATTATGCAATATAATTTATGAAAAAAGGTATATTTTGTTTAAAAAACATGATATCTGCATTATTTATGTATATTAAAGATCCGTTTTCATAATTGTTGTGTAGCGGGCGCTGATTTAAACTCGTGAGATATTAGAGGTGCTTGCTTTCTTGACTGGGTTCAAGCATGAGAACGGGAAATGAAAGTAAGGCGACTCGCTTTTTTTGTCGGGATGAGGCTTCTTAGAACCAGCTCGGTGGTTCTTTCCTTCTTGAGTTTGTCGTAAGATCTTTCTTGGAACCCACTCGGCTGTTCTTTTCTCCCGAGTTGGTCGCAAGATACATCTTAGAGCCCACTCACCGGCTCATTTCTCCCGAGTTGGTCGCAAGATGCGTCTTAGAGCCCACTCACCGGCTCATTTCTTCCGAGTTGGTCGCAAGATACATCTTAGAGCCCACTCACCGGCTCATTTCTTCCGAGTTGGTCGCAAGATGCGTCTTAGAGCCCACTCACCGGCTCATTTCTCCCGAGTTGGTCGCAAGATGCGTCTTAGAGCCCACTCACCGGCTCATTTCTCCCGAGTTGGTCGCAAGATGCGTCTTAGAGCCCACTCACCGGCTCATTTCTTCCGAGTTGGTCGCAAGATACATCTTAGAGCCCACTCACCAGCTTATTTCTCCCGAGTTGGTCGCAAGATGCGGCTTTAAACCCACTCGTGCTGATTCGGCCTATTGAGTTAGTCTTTCTTCAGTCCTACCCCTAGCTCTGAAAGCAAAAAGAAGAGTATGGAGCACCCGATAGGCTCCACCACTCTTCTTTGAAAGTCAGCTTGCTGTTCCTTACTTCTTCTTCAGCTGCTTTCCATTCTCAAACTGTTCATCATACTCCACTTCTCCATCTCGGCTGTAACGGAGCCATCTTCCGTGTTTCTGATCCGCTTTGAAATGGCCGACTTGCCATAGATCACCCGTTTTTCGGTAAAAAATCCACTCCTGTTCCATCTTTTGTTCAACAAAAGGGCCTTTTGCTTTGACCGTACCGTCTTCATAATAATAAGTCAGAATATTATCTTCCTGTTCATAAACCTTCTGGCCATTGGCATACTTTTTTTTTCCAAGCATCTTGACGGGATATCCGTCCACACTGGACACGATTCCCTTCCTCCTTTCCTCACCTATCTATAGTATACAAAAATTTCCTGCTAAATTAGTACTTCATCGGATACTAATTCTTATTAACTATTTGGCACTCGTACAGATCTCCTAAAACAAAAACACCCGACCGTCTGATTGAATAAGAACGGTCGAGTGCTGACTATATTCATTTACTTATACTTCTGCTGAAAAGCAGTAATCGCATCATATTCTTCTTCAAAGAGACGGCTCAAGCGGATATATATCGGCATGAGTTCTTCATATATCGCAACAGATTCGGGTTGAGGCGGATTGACTTTACCCGTGTTGACCATATTACCGACTTCGCTTAAATCATCGATGTCTCCTATAGCGAAACGTCCCAGAACAGCTGCTCCCAGACAGGCACTTTCCACAGTCATCGGGACATGCACTTCCTGGTTGAAAATGTCTGCCAGCATCTGACGCCACACATCAGAATTCGCAAATCCACCAGTCGCATGGATCCGTTCCGGTAAGCCGATCACTTCTTCAAGAGCCAGCAGAACCATATAGAGATTCATATTGATACCTTCCAGTACCGCACGCATCATATGTTTTTTCTGGTGATGCAGAGCCAGTCCGTAAAAGGAGCCTCGAGCGTTCGCGTTCCATGAAGGAGCCCGTTCGCCGGATAAGTACGGATGGAAAATCAGCCCATTGGATCCGGCCTGAACTTCCGCTATTTTCTCTGTGATGACATTATAAGCGTCCATACCGGCAGCTTCTGCTTTAGACACTTCCTCAAGGCATAGTTCGTTTCTGAGCCATCTCAAAATCATTCCACCGTTATTCACTGGTCCACCGATCACCCAGTGCTTGTCCGTCAAGGCGTAACAGAAAATTCGGCCTTTCGGATCTGAAACTGGTTTATCAGTAACCGTCCGGATCGCTCCACTCGTTCCGATCGTTACGGCCACAACCCCTTTATCAATCGCATTGACTCCAAGATTTGCAAGACAGCCATCGTTAGCACCTATGATAACCGGTGTGTCACGACCAATCCCTGTTTTATCTGCATATTCCAAGCGCATGCCGGTAAAGACTTCAGTTGTCGAAACGATCGGTGACAGTCGGTCAGGGGTAATCCCAGCTGTTTCCAAGGCTTCCTCATCCCAGTCCAAAGCTTCCATATTGAAGAGTCCAGTAGCAGATGCAATCGAGTAATCGACAGCGTACGTGCCAAACAATTTATGGAAAACATATTCCTTTATTCCAATAAATCGGGCAGCAGACTGAAATACTTCAGGTTTTTCATCTTTCATCCAGATCAGTTTGCATAAGGGTGACATGGGATGAATCGGCGTCCCAGTCTTTTCATAGATGCTCTGCCCATTTGTTTCTTTCAGCTGCCTTGCATAAGGTTCGCTGCGCTGATCTGCCCAGGTAATGACCTGTGTCAACGGCTTTCCCTCACTGTCTACAGCAATCAGACTGTGCATAGCCGCGCTGAAGCCGATGACTTTAATGTCTGACTGGGATGCTTGGGAGGTTTCCATGACTGACTGAAGGGACAGGAGGACCGCATCGAAAATCTCATCCGGATCCTGTTCGGCAACTTTCGGTTCAGGTGTGTAGAGAGGATACTCAATCGTTGCCTGATGGAGATTCTCTCCTTGTTCTGAAAACAGAACGGCTTTTGTGCTCGTCGTCCCGATGTCCACACCGATGGAATAACTACTCATATACGAAATCCTTTCATTTAGACTGATTAAGTTCCTATTCGTCTAGTACTCTCTTATATTATAAACAATCCGATGAGCATTGCCATGCCTAATCCGACAAGTCCGATAATTGTTGTCATCATTGTCCAAGTTTTCAATGTGTCTTTTTCATCCAATCCAAAATAGCGGGAGACAAGCCAGAAACCTGAATCGTTGATGCTTGAAAACAGTGACCGTTTCCCAATGAGAGAACTGAAGCTGTACGATAATGACGGAGACAGACAAGGGATTCTAGGTGAAGCTCTGGAAATTCTTCTAAAAGAACAGGCACCTGACCTCAAATTCTCTTACACTACTGATCCGGAAGAAGCCTTTAGCGATGTCGATTTCGTCATGGCTCATATCCGCGTCGGAAAGTACGAGATGCGTGAGCAGGATGAAAAGATTCCGTTAAAATACGGTGTTGTCGGTCAGGAAACATGTGGACCTGGCGGAATTGCTTATGGTATGCGAAGCATTAACGGCATGCTTGAAATCATCGACTACATGGAAAAGTATTCTCCAGATGCCTGGATGCTCAACTATTCCAATCCTGCAGCAATCGTTGCTGAAGCGACACGCGTTTTACGTCCAGATTCAAAAGTCCTGAATATCTGTGACATGCCTGTCGGAACGCTGCGTAGAATGTCTCAAATTGTTGGAACTACTCCAGACAAGCTGGAAGTAAGCTACTTCGGCCTGAACCACTTCGGATGGTGGACCAGCGTCAAAGACAAAGCTACAGGATATGAATACATCAATGAAATCAAGGAATATGTGGCAGAAAACGGCTATCTGACCCAAGTTGAAGTGGACACACAGCATATGGACGAAAGCTGGCAGGCCACTCATAAAAAAGCCAAGGACTTACTGGCAATCGAACCGAATTATCTACCGAACACTTATCTGAAGTATTATTTCTATCCTGACTATGAAGTAGCTGGCTCCAATCCAGAATTCACCCGTGCCAATGAAGTGATGGCCGGACGTGAGAAACAGGTATTTACAGCTGCTCGTAACATCATCGAAAAAGGTACCGCAGTTGACGGTGGTTTCCACATCGACAGCCATGCATCATTCATCGTGGACCTGGCCCGTGCCATTGCATTCAATGCAAAAGAGCGTATGCTTCTGATCGTTGAAAACAACGGAGCGATTGCCAACTTTGATGATGATGCTATGGTCGAAGTGCCTTGTATCGTCGGTAGTGACGGTCCTGAACCATTGGCTCAAGGTAAAATCCCTGCGTTCAACCGCGCTCTGATGCTTCAGCAAGTCACTGCTGAGAAGCTGGTCGTTGAAGCCTATATCGAAGGCAGTTACCAGAAACTGTGGCAGGCTCTGAGCTTGTCCAAAATCGTTCCAAGTGCTGAAGTCGCTAAACAGTTACTGGACGATCTGATCGAAGCAAACAAAGGCTACTGGCCTGAACTGAAGTAATAACCATACAGAGAAGCCCCATCCTGCGAGTTGATTCCCAGGATGGGGCTTCTTTTTTTGGTTTATCTCTTTAGGTCCACGAGCTATCCTATTTGTCTCAGTACTAAATTTATTTGCGACTGAGTTCCGGCGCTATTCAGATTGCACCTCTACTCAAACTGTTTTCCCTACTGAGTTCCGGCGCTATCTTGATTGCCCCTGTACTCAAACTGTTTTTCCATCTGAGTTCCTAAGCTATCTTGATTGCACCTGCACTCAAACTCTTTTCCCTTCCGAGTTCAGGCGCTATTCCGATAGCACATGTACTCAAACAGATTTCTCTTTTGAGTTCCTAAGCTATCTTGATTGCCCCTGTACTCAGTCTGTTTTTCTATCTGAGTACAGGCGCTATTCAGATTGCACCTGCACTCAAACAGGCTTCCCCTACGAGTGCCGCTCCAAAACACAATAGTGAAGGTTTTTTCTACGAAAAAACCGCCCGACTGAAGATAACCACAGTTAGGCGGGGCTGATATTACTCAATTCGTCTTACTCGTCTTCAAGTAGAGCAAGAAATTCTCTTGTGCGGTCTTCTTTTGGATCGGTCAGGACTTGTTCAGCCGGACCTGACTCAAGGATATAGCCTTCATCCATGAAGAAGGCTTTGTCCGCTATACGGCGGGCAAAGTTCATCTCGTGTGTCACGATGACCATTGTCTGGCCTTCTTTAGCCAGACTTTCAATAACTTTGAGAACTTCTCTGACCAGCTGAGGGTCCAAAGCAGACGTTGGTTCATCGAAGAGCATGACTTCCGGGTGCATCATCAGTGCACGGGCGATCGCTGCTCTCTGTTGCTGACCACCGGACAAGGCATCTGGGAACTTGTCCTGATGTTCGGACAGTCCAACTCTTTCAAGCAGCACACTCGCTTCTTTCATGATCGTCTCTTTATCCTGCTGCTTGGCAGTTAGAGGTGCTTGAGTAATGTTTTCCAGTAGAGTCATATGCGGGAAAAGGTGGAAGCCCTGGAAGACCATACCTGAATAGCGGCGGATGTCCTTGATATCTTTCTTGGATAGTTTATCTTCACCAAAAGATACTTCCTTATCACCTATTCTGATCGATCCTTCATCTGGTGTTTCGAGCAGATTCAGGCAGCGAAGCAAGGTTGTTTTTCCTGATCCGGATGCACCGACCAGACAGACCACTTCGCCCTTTTTCACTTCAAGGTTAATTGATTCTAGAACTGGAGTGTCGTCAAATGTTTTTTTAAGATTCTTTACTGTAATCATGTGTGTGCCTCCTTATTTAGATAGGTAACGGTTGTACCTGATTTCCAGACGGTCCTGGAAATACCCGATTACGATACAGACCATCCAGTAGATCAGGGCAGCAGAAATGTACATGGTCATACTGTCATAGGTTCGACCAGCAACTAGTCGTGCACTGTACAGTAGTTCCTGGACCGTAATAACAGAAGCCAGTGATGTCCCTTTGACGACGTCCATAAAAATATTGAATGTCGGTGGAAGAGCAATACGTGTAGCTTGGGGAATCACAATTTTTCTCAAGGTCTGAAAGTAATCCATCTGCAAAGTCGCCGCTGCTTCCCACTGACCTCTGGGTACAGATAAGATAGCTGACCGTACCACTTCCGCAAGGTAGCCGCCGAAGTTTAAACTGACACCTACAATAGCAGCTACAACAGCATTATTGAACGAGAGTCCTATTACCGGCAGGCCATAATAAAGGATAAATACAAATACAAGCAGTGGGGTCCCTCGCATAAAGGAAATGTATAATCTGGCAGGTAAATGAAATATGGCAAATTTCGACATACGAGCGACACCTATTACAACACCCAGTATTAAAGCAAAGAACATACTGAACAAGGCAATAACCATTGTAATCTGCAACCCTTGAAGCAGGAAAGGTAATGAGTCTATCGCCAGTTCATAATCAAATAGATATTCCCACCGTATATTTCTAAACGTCTCAAACATCGTTTTGTCCTCTCTTTTTTATTTTGATTTTTAAAAAGAAAACATACAAGAAGTGTGTGCTCCTTGTATGTCCATAGATCTAATTATTCTCCATCAAGACTCACGATTTCTGATTCGTCAACGGGTTCAGTTACATCAGCGCCTAGGAATTCCACAGACAATTCTGAAACCGTTCCGTCATCCATCAGTTCCTGAAGGGTTTCACTCAGACGATCTCTTAAGGACGTATTGCCTTTTAAGACAGCCATCGCGCTTTCAGTGGCGTGGAATTTCACATCTTCAGCAATCGTCAGTTGGTCGTCACCGAATTCGTTCAAGGTGTTAAGCAGGACCAGGTAGTCATTCAGATATGCATCCTGGTTGCCGTTAATGACATCTCTAAGAATAGCTTCAACTCCACCGTCGTATGCCGTACCATTTGCTCCAATATTGTCCGCAAAAATCGCATAGTTACTGGTCAGTGACCCAACTGCAACGTCGACACCTTCCAGATCATAAGCAGACTTGAAACGATCTGCGTCTTCCTGTCTTACGATAATTGATCCATAGGAGAATTTATGCGGGTCAACAAAGTCGAAAATTTCAAGACGTTCTTCAGTAATGGCGAAGTCGTGTGCAGCCACATCAATTTGTCCATTTCTCAGTGAAGGAAGGATCCCGTCGAAATCCATTGTTTCGAATTCAACTTCAAGGTCCAGTCTTTCGCCGATTTCTCTGACCAGTTCAACTTCGAAACCAGTTAGTTCATTGTTTTCATCAAAGAATGTGATCGGAGCGTATGTGCCGGATGTTCCGACTGTCAGGACGCCTTCTTCTTCAATATCAGCCCATGATGTTTCTTCTGCTGTATCTTCCCCAAGTTCTTCCTGAGCTGTATCTGTTTCGGCATCATCTCCGTTATCAGCTGGTCCACAAGCCAGAAGGAATCCGCTCACAGATAGAATACCAGTATATAATAATTTCTTTTTCATAAATAAAATCCCCTTTTTAATCAAATCATCTCTATGTTTTATACATTTTCAGCATACAAAAGCACTGGATGTTAAATCAATCCAGTGCCTAATATAACATGTTTTCATTTTCTTGTCACTTACTTTCTCTAACTTTAAGTAAGCTTTAACTTTACTAGAGCCTCCACACCGAAGTGATCACTCACGACCGGTCCATTTTTTCCGTCGAAAGTCACTTTGTACTGTTCGATGTCAAAGCCTTCCCCGGCAAAAATATAGTCGATCCGTTTAAGATCCGAGTGGCCTTCCCATCCGTCAATTTCCTTCTCTACGGTTGCTTCACCTATCTTCAAGTCCGCTGTTTCAAAAGCATCATTCAGGAAAGGGGCCGAGCGTCTGACCAGTGCATAGCCCTCATTCTGAACTGAGGGGTCATTATTGAAATCTCCCATGACGATGGCGGTTTCTCTTTCATCAGGACGGATTATGTCCAGCGTCTGCATCCATTCATGCTCAAACAGCTGCCTGCCATTCCCTTCAGTCCACCAGGAATAATGAGCGGACAGAACCACCCATTGTCTATCCTGATGATCAAAGGAGGCTTTCAGCACTTTACGTGTGTAGTGACTGGTATAGTCCTCTGATTTAGAGACCAGCTGACTTTCTGCTTTGAACGGGACTTTAGAGAGAATCGCCACACCTTCGTCATACAGGTCATACCCGACATGATTGGCTGCCCAGCTCCAGTAGTAAGTCAGACCAAGACGCTTCAGCTTCTTGACCAACAGCCGGGCAAAATTATCTTCTTTTATTGGAACAGCACATACTTTTTCTTCAGGAGCAATGAAAGTATCATCTTTGATTCCCTTGGCATCGATCGTCTGATTGACCTCCTGAAGAGCAATAACGTCATATTCTGATTCTGCAAGCTGCTCAGCTAGAGCATCCAGCTTTTCATAAGGGGCGTCTTCCATCCACGCGTGAGTATTCAATGTTAAGACTTTCATTTGTACACTCCTTTTTTATTCCATCACTGACCCAATAAGGTCCGCTGCTTTACATTCTCCAGTTGCCTTAAGGTTAATTATCTGTCCATCAGTCAAGTTCGTAAAGACTACGAGTACCGCTGTATCCTTATCGGCTTTGCTTATTGCCTCGCGGTCCATTTGAGCCAGCTCATCGCCCGCTTTCAGTGTCTGTCCTTCTTCAACAAATAGCTCGAATCCCTGACCGTTTAATTGTACCGTATCAATTCCCATGTGTACAAGCACATCGATCCCATCTTCTGTCTGGATTCCGATTGCATGTTTAGTCGGGAATATACTGGTGATTAAACCTGAAACAGGTGAAACGATTCTATCCGATGAAGGGGTGATGACATAGCCGTCGCCCATCATTTTCTGAGAGAAGACGTCGTCCGGTGCTTCAGTGATTGGCTGTACGTTTCCGTCTGCAGCACTGTAGACAGCTGTTTTTTCTGAATGATTCATTAAAGATTCACTCGTCTGATCATTAGCTGTGTCTTCCACTAATGCCTTATTCTCATCGATCGTTGAGGCAGGAATGTCTACATTCGATTCAAGTACATCCAGAATATCGGATTTCAGTACATCTGCTTTCGGTCCATATATCGCCTGAACACCAGTGTCTTTATGAACAAGCCCCATCTCTCCAGCTTTTTTCCAGTTCGCTTCGCTGCCTACTTTATTCGTATCCTTAACTGATACACGCAATCTAGTCATGCAGGCATCCACATCAGAAATATTGTCTTTTCCACCTAATAGATGAATGATATTATACACCTGCTGAGAAGCATCCACTGCCTGAGCTGCATCCGACCCGCTTGCTTCTCCCTCATAATTTCCTTTACGCCCAGGCGTGGCATACTGGAATTTACGAATAAGGAAATCTGCCAGGAAGTAAGTGCCGACTGCAAACAGGACAGTGACCCAAAGGAAGTTGATCATGTCTAAGCCCAGACCCGCTCTCAGTGCAAGTGGTGTACGGGTCAGAAGCTCGATATTTCCGAAAGCGTGGATTCTTAGATTAATAATATCTGCCATTGCAAATGCCGCACCCTGTATAAGGGCGTATACCCCATAAAGCGGCATTGCTGCAAACATGAACATGAACTCAAGCGGCTCAGTAACACCTGTAAAAAAAGCTTCGGCTACGCCTTCGCCCTTTTGGGATAGTGCGTAGCCATTACTTTTTCAGTTCTGAATTA
>NZ_BAAADA010000044.1:8404-36116 GCF_039522005.1 Alkalibacterium indicireducens | reverse complement strand
GGAATTAACGAATACAGGTTTTCTAATTACATGCAATAGTGGATATTTAGTGTAAAAAGGGTAAATTCAAACTAAATGTCATCTTTTCTATAAAAAAACTGGCCCGTCTGTAAGACAGGTCAGTTTTTAATTATTATTCATCATCGATTTCTACTGAATCATCTATCTGCTCTTCTCCTGATTGACCAGCCTCAGTATCTCCTTTAACTTTCTTGTTCTCTTTTTTATTTTTTAGTTTAGCTATTTGTATATTACGCTTAAGCTGAGGGTCATGTTTGCTCTTTCCACTGACCGCAGCTTCGATTGTTCTGACTTCGTATTCTCCAGCAAGGTCCCCATAGTATTTATTATACCGTTTCTTGAACTGCTGAAAGAAATGGACAACGATGACTTTAAGGATGGCATAAATCGGCACACCGAAAATCAGGCCGAATAGTCCCAGGAGGTCGCCCATGACCAGCAGGACTATAATAATAGTCAGCGGGTGAACATTTAACTGTCTTCCCATAACGTTCGGCTCAATCAGATTTCCGTCAACGAACTGAACAACTGCCCAGACGAGAAGCAGCTGTATAACCATCCACCAGGAATCGATCAATGCTATTACAAGCGCCGGGATAAAGGCCAGCGTCGGACCGATATAAGGAATAATAGATGTAAATCCGGCAATTACTGCTAGTACCCCACTAAATTCCAAATTTATTATTGAGAAGCCAATGAACATCATGACAGCAATCGATGTTGCAATAATAAGCTGTCCTTTAACGTAGGCACCAACCTGATCATTTATTTCCGAAGATACTCTTATGAGATCTTCTCTCCATTTTGGCGGGACAATACTCAGCACTGCGTAAAAGAAACGTTTTTCATCTTTCAGCAGGAAAAACAGAATAATTGGGAAGGTAACGATTGTTACTACTACATTCGTCAAACCAGTCATGACCGCCGATAACCCACTGAATCCATCTGATAGATACTGATTTAAGTTGTCTGGTATCGAAGTTACAAAGTCTTCTCCTTCTTGAATAAACGACTCTATCTCATTGCCAAATGGCAAATCTTCCAGCCATCCAGTAACTGAAGCAATGATCGACTGGATAAAGTCAGGAAAGTTTTCTATAAAGCTGGCAACCTGATCTCTAAGCAGGGGATAAAGTGAACCTATTCCTACAACTAATACCCCGATAAGTAGAAGAAATAATATGACTACTCCATATATTCTTTTGACTTTTTTCTTTTCAAGAAAATCGACGAATGGATTAAATAAGTAATACAATAATAAGGCAATAACAAATGGCATTAAGATGTTGGACACAATAACAAATAAAGGGGTGAAAATATAGTCGACCTGGTTAAATATTATCGCCACAATACCGATCAAAATTAGTGTGACTAACGTAAACAGTAAATTGCTTCCCCCAAGAAATTTGATCCATCTTGTTTGTTTCATTCTTATTCCCACTTTCTCCTGATTCTTTATTCTCTTACCTATTATAGTATAGAAGTTTGAAGATATTATCGAGAATTTCACACTATAATTCCTAACTTCTTTTAATTATGTAAAAAATCTGGAAGTCACATAGGGTGGCTTCCAGATTTTCGGTTAATCAATATTTTTCATTGTAGGGAAGAGCAGTACATCACGTATGGAATGAGAATCAGTGAGAAGCATGATCAGACGGTCTATTCCGATACCTAAACCACCTGTTGGCGGCATGCCGTATTCAAGTGCTTCGATGAAATCTTCATCAATATCGTGCGCTTCGTCATTTCCCTGCGCTTTTTCAAGAGCTTGCGCTTCAAATCGTTCTCTCTGATCAATAGGATCATTCAGCTCGCTGAACGCATTGGCATATTCGTGTTTAGCTATAAAGAGCTCAAAGCGATCAGTGAAACGCGGATCTTCTTCATTTTTCTTAGCAAGAGGAGATATTTCCAGAGGATGACCATACACAAATGTCGGCTGAATCAGCGTATGTTCGACAAACGTCTCAAAGAACTCATTTACTACATGACCAAAAGTGGCATAATCGTCGATCGCGACATTATGCTCTTTAGCCAGCTGACGTGCTTCTTCATTTGTATAGTTCTGAAAGAAATCGATTCCCGTTTCTTCTTTGATAAGATCGACCATGTGACGACGATCCCACTTCTTACCTATATGAATTGTTTCATCACCATATGGAATATCTGTAGATCCAAGAACGTTTTCTGTAACCGTACGGATCAGATCTTCTGTCAGGTCCATTACATCATCCACATCATGGAAAGCTGTATACAGCTCAAGCATTGTAAATTCGGGATTGTGCGTCGTATCGATTCCCTCATTACGAAAGACTCTGCCAATTTCATAAACCTTTTCCATCCCACCGACAATCAGGCGTTTCAAATGCAGTTCAATAGCTATTCGAAGATACAGTTCCATATCCAGTGCATTATGATGTGTCGTAAATGGACGAGCAGCTGCTCCTCCAGCTAAATTATGCAGCAGAGGTGTCTCAACTTCCAGATAATCCAGTGAGTTCAGATACGTTCTGATTTCCTGAATGATCCGGCTGCGTTTAGTAAAGCGGTCATAGCTTTCTTCATTTGAAATAAGGTCCAGGTACCTCTGACGATATTTCTGTTCAACATTTGTCAGGCCGTGGTATTTATCAGGAAGAGGACGCAGGGCTTTAGATAGATAAGTCAGTTCCGTTGCGCGGACCGTTACTTCGCCCGTGTTGGTTTTCATAACTGTTCCTTCAATTCCTAGAAAATCACCTAAATCAGCAGTTTTGAAACTTTCGTACTGCTCATCGCCTACAGCGTCTTTTCTGACGTAGATCTGAATCGATCCGTTTTTATCTTTAAGGTGAGCAAAACCGGCTTTTCCTTTGCCACGTTTAGTCATCAGTCTACCCGCTATTTTAACAGTAATTTCTTTTTCTGCCAGTTCTTCTTTTGACTGATCTTCATGTGCTTTATGAAGTTCGTCTGAAAAATGTGTTCGTTCGTAACGTCCGCCAAACGGGTCGACGCCTCTCTCTTTAAGGTCATTCATCTTCTGACGGCGTACCACCAGCTGATCAGTCAGTGTTTCCTCGTTATGTGTATCTTGAGACAATCCTGTCACTCCATTCTATTGACTTTTCTTCAGTAAGGTATTCTTACAGGAAACACGCTTTTTATAGAAACAAGGGGTTCTTCTAAGAACCCGACCTTTCTTTTCCTGTTCTCTTAATACCTGTTATCTGAATTATAGTACCATATCTTTACTCCAGCATAAAGATGATTTCCTGACTTAATTCAGATCAGCCATTGATCCCGTCAGCTTCTTCCATCAGTTCTTCCAGTTCATTCCGGTCGAAATGGTAAGGTGTCCGACAGAATTGGCATACTGCTTCCGCTCCGCCGTCTTCATCTATCATGTCATTTATTTCCTGTTTACCTAGTGTAATGATTGCATTTTTAAATCGTTCCTTTGAACAATCACAAGTAAAGCTGACAGGCAAACCGTCAATAATTCGTGCTGATCCATCTCCGACTAGTCGGTCAAGAATCTCTTCTGGAGTTTCTCCCTTTTCCATAAGCTGTGAAACCATAGGTAATTCTGCAATAGCCTGTTCGATTTTATCAATTGTTTCATCTTCTGCATTAGGAAGGACTTGTATCATAAATCCTCCTGCAGCTTTTACAGATTCATCAGGATTAACCAGTACAGAAAGACCAATCGCTGAAGGGACCTGTTCGGAATTTGCCATATAATAAGTGAAATCTTCGCCGAGTTCTCCACTTATTAGCGGAACCTGGCCTACGAAAGGTTCTTTCATTCCCAGATCTTTACTGACTGTCAGCATGCCTTCCGTTCCAACCGCTCCTCTTACATCGATCTTCCCATGTTCGTTTAAAGGTAGGCTGACATGAGGATGCTTGATATATCCCTTTGTCTCACCTTTACCATTGCTGTCGATCAGAAGATATCCGATCGGACCGTCCCCTTCGATTCGAACAGTCAGTATTTCTTCACCTTTTAATGTGGCTCCCATAAGTGTCGTTCCAACCATTGCACGGCCAAGCGCACATGTTGCGGCACTCCAGGTGTCATGTTTAGTCTGTGCTTCTCTGACCATATCTGTCGCATCAACGACGTAAACTCTTACCTGATCATTGTATCCTAATGCTTTAATCAATTTATCTGACACACTATTCACGATCCTTTATTTCAGTATTTGTTGCTTCTCATTCTTTATTTTACATGGAAAGAAGAGGAGGGCTAATGATACGCCTCCTCTTCTCCTTCAGCTGTTATTCTTTCGTTTCGTCTTCAGAAGATTCTTCTTTGTCTGTTGTTTCACTGTCGGACTCATTTGACTGTGCTTCTTCGAACTGTTTCTCTCGTGCTTTTTCTTTTTCTTCTCTTGCTGTTTTTACTTCTTCGAAGGATGTTCCGATTTGTTCCTCTTCAGGATCACGGTCAGCTTCTGCGCTTTCGCGTGGGAATTCAGTCGGCTTCTCTCCTTTTTTAGCTGGCATTTCGCCTTCTTCAAACAGAGACTTGATCTGCTTCTCATCAAGTGTCTCAAACTCAAGAAGTTTTTGCGCAATCAGTTCATGAGACTCTTTATGCTCCTCAATGATTCGCTTAGCTTCTGCATGTCCTTCATTAAGAATACGTAGAACTTCCTGATCTATCTGATAGGCAAACTGTTCAGAATATGCCTTGGATTGAGAATAGTCTCTTCCAAGGAATACTTGTCCGCCGCCTTCGTATTGAACCGGACCGAGCAGATCGCTCATCCCGTATTCCGTAACCATGCTTCTGGCAATTTGTGTCGCCTGCTGGAAGTCATTGGATGCCCCACTTGACTGAGAACCAAAGATCAGCTCTTCAGCTACACGTCCACCCAGAAGGCCGACGATCTGCTCGAACAACTCTTTCTTAGTCATTAGGAAGCGGTCTTCTTTAGGCAGCATGATGGCATATCCACCGGCACGTCCACGAGGGACGATCGTCACCTTATGAACAATACGGGCATCACTTAACACCAAACCGACAATGGTGTGTCCGGCTTCGTGGTAAGCAACCATGCTTCGTTCAGTCTCGGAAATGACTCGGTCCTTCTTAGCTGGACCCGCAATGACCCGGTCATGTGCTTCGTCAATATCCATCGCTTCAATTTCTTTACTGTCGCGTCTTGCAGCGACCAGCGCGGCTTCGTTAAGCAGATTCTCAAGGTCAGCTCCTGCAAATCCAGGGGTCTGTCTTGCGATGATTTTCAAATCGACATCCGGAGACAGCGGCTTGTTCTTAGCATGAACTTTTAGGATCGCTTCACGTTCTTTAACATCCGGTCTGCCGACCATGATGCGTCTGTCAAAACGTCCAGGTCTCAGAAGTGCCGGATCCAGAACGTCCTGTCTGTTGGTTGCCGCAATGACGATGATTCCTTCATTACCGGTAAATCCGTCCATTTCAACAAGCAGCTGGTTAAGTGTCTGTTCACGTTCATCATGACCTCCACCCATTCCAGCGCCACGCTGACGACCGACTGCATCAATCTCATCGATGAAGATGATGGCTGGTGCAGTTTTCTTGGCAGTCTCGAACAAGTCACGTACACGACTTGCCCCAACTCCGACGAACATCTCAACGAACTCAGAACCTGAGATCGAGAAGAAAGGCACGCCGGCTTCACCCGCTACTGCTTTCGCAAGCAAGGTCTTACCTGTACCGGGAGGCCCCTCAAGCAGCACACCTGCTGGAATTCGGGCACCCAGATTTGAGAATCGCCTTGGATCCTTAAGGAATTCAACGATTTCAACAAGTTCTTCTTTTTCTTCGTCTGCTCCTGCAACATCAGAGAAGCGGACTTTACTTGTCTTGGCATCCGTTTCTTTAGCTTTGGACTTGCCGAAGTTCATGACCCCGCGTCCACCGCCTGCTCCGCCACCTTGTCCAGCCTGACCCATCATAAAGTAGATGAATCCGATGAACAGAAGCATCGGCAGGAATGTAAACAGAAGACTGGTCCAGACACCGGTTGTCGGCTCTTTGATCGACACAATATTAACATCATTTTCTCTTGCTAATGAGAACATTTCATCAACGACACTGTCGTTAACTAAAATATGAGTGGTAAATCGGGAAGCCTGCTGCTGATCAAGACTACCGAACAATGTGACATCCTGATCCTGTTCAACTTCTACTTCCTGTCCTTCTCGAAACTGTCCTCTTATCTCATATACGCCAGCTGTAGGCTGGACCTGAAATTCTTCTATGCGATCATCTTCCAGAAATTCGATAAACTGGGTTGAACTAACCCCTTCTGAAGCCTGATCTCCACCGCCACTAGTCGCCCAACTTGCAATACCTATAACTGCAAGAAACACGATGACGTAGAAGAATCCACTCTTAAAAAATCCTTTCTTCATGTCATCCTCCATCTATCAACTGATTTTGATTGTGATCCATTTTAAGGTTACTTACTTAAAATAACATACCATATCATGTTACCATACTTGACCATTTTTGGCTATGAATTTTGTTTGATGATTCCATATACTAGTTGTTTCAGCATTGAAAATCCATACTTCTTTCACAAGTCAGTTGACTACTGGTAGATTTCAGGCCTAAGCACGCCTATGAATGGCAGGTTACGGTAATTTTCAGCATAGTCCAGTCCGTAGCCCACTACGAATTTGTGCGGCACTGTAAACCCTACCCAGTCGGCGTGAATATCGATTTTGCGGCCGGACGGCTTGTCCAGCAGGGTGACGATTTTGACCGAAGCTGCTTTACGGTATTTGAAAAGATCTTTCAGGTAAGCCAGAGTACCTCCAGTATCGATAATATCTTCCACGAAAAGGACGTGTCGGCCTTCGACGTTTGTATCCAAGTCTTTCAGGATCTTGACTTCTCCAGATGAGACCGTTTCATTTCCGTAGCTTGATACATCCATGAAGTCGATTTCCAGGTGTATATCCATTTTTTTGATTAGATCTGCCATAAATGGCAGAGCACCTTTAAGTACACCGACCAGCAGAGGGTTTTTCCCGTCATATTCCTTGCCAAGAAGCTCACCAAGTTCCTGAACTTTCTCCATAATTTCCTCTTCAGATATCAATATGCTTTCAATTTCATTTCTCATGTCATGATCTCCTTTTCATCTACTCTTTACTTTTAAAATTACATTCTTTCATATACGAGTACGTAGCTAATTGTATCAGTTCTAGGGTCCAGTGACAATGCAGATTCCTTAAGGTCAACGACCCATAAAATGCGACCTGTACTGTCTGTCACGACCCAAGCCCGCTCTCTGTCTTCTCTCGGTATTTTCTGATCTATAAAAATATCTTTCACTTTCTTTGTTCCAGTCATTCCTCTGACAGTCATCCTGTCTCCATTGTGTCTGTGACGTATCGTCAATGGGGTGCTCTGAAACGGAATTCCAAGATACAGATGTCGTTCATTCTGACTTGATTCCCTGGACCGGAATGATTCATAGGTGAGCAATCCCATCGAGCTGCCGTCCCCCAGTTCGATCCATTGACCGACTGCCAGTTTCTTCTCAATTTCATTTTCGCTTTCGATCTCATACCTGCTGTCAGACTCTTTTTTTCGAATCATGCAGCGATCGTACATTCTCTCTGCAGTCAGCCCCCCCGGAAGATCCAGTGTCGTATTAGGACTAGACGCTTTCAGCCAGTCAATGATCATCTGTATGTGCTTGTGCCCTAGAGTGTAGGACTGCTTTCTGGACCACTGTTTGATTCCACTGCTCAGTACCCGTCTCTGCAAGGCCTCATCCGCCTGTTTAAGAGCAGGAACCATGATGTACAGAGCGTCATTATCAAATGATAGTATGTCTTTTTTCCACTCTTCGACACATGGGGCAGAGAGGGACAGAAGACTATCGAGATCTTCTGTAAACCGGATCAGATGATCGTCAACTGCTGGGTTTTCAGATCTGAGAAGCGGTAGAATTGTCTGCCTGTATCGATTTCTCGTAAACTTTACCGATGCATTGGACTCATCTTCAGCCCAGCGCAGCTGTCTTTGTTCTGCGTAGGATATCAGATTTTTCTTGGTAAATGGCAGTAGTGGCCTGACTATCGTAACTGTCCCCTCTGATCGTTTAGCTGATATACCTTTCAGTTCTTCCAGCGCACTGCCTCTGACCAGCTTCATGAGGATCGTTTCAACTTGGTCATCCTTATGATGGGCAGTCAGAACTGCACGGCTGCCCATCCGCTGGGCAATTTCTTTGAAAAAGGAATAACGAATATCTCTTGCCGCTTTCTCGATGCCTGAGTCCGGGTGGTCTTCTTTTCGCCAGTGATGGACGTAAACAGGAACAGTGTATCGTTCAGCAAGTTTTCTGACTGCCGATTCCTCATCATCAGAGATCCCTCTCAGATGATGATTGACATGAGCAATTATAATATTCGGTTTGACATCCTCTGGCAGCCTGCCCATCAGGTCAAGGAGGACGACAGAATCAACCCCTCCCGATACTGCGACGATGACCGGTTCGTCAGGTTCCCAGGCATCGAGCGTTCTAATGTGTCCAGTAAACTGCTGGAGCAGATCCATCTTCTCCCACCTTTCAGACATTGGATATTCCAATTAAAAAGGGTTCAGGGACTCCCCCCAAACCCTTTCTCTTATGATTTAAATGTTAATGTGTCAACTTCTTCTTCCGCCACGTCCACCGCGTTTGTTTTCAGTGTTTCGTTTAATGGAGGTCAAGCGGTCTTCACTGTCTTTCAGGAATGAACTCATTAGAGAGTCGAAGTCCTGTTTTTTCGGAGCTGAGCTGCTTCTTTTATTTGAAGAAGAACTTGAACGCTCACGACTTGGCGCTTTAGGTTTTGGAGCTGATTCAGCAGGCTTGTCCTGGGCTTTGCGAATAGATAGTCCGATTTTACCGTCATCTGCTATAGATAAGACTTTCACTGTAACGGTCTGGCCAACTTCCAGTTCTTCATTGATGTTTTCTACATAACTGTCTGACACTTCACTGATGTGAACTAACCCTGTCTTGTTATTGCCTAAATCAATAAACGCACCAAAATTGGCAATACCCGTGACTTTACCTTCTACTTTGCTTCCAACTTCAATTGACATATTTTCTATGTTTCCTCCTAAATAATTTGAAACAATTATACCATGCAAATTTTTAAGAATAAAGGTCTATATAGAAGAATCTTGATAAATCACTCTCGATTGTTCGGGTTTTGTCATTCTTCATCCGTTTCTTCTTCGTCAGCGTCCGGATTTTCATCAGTGGCTTCCAGATGATCCGGATTTCGGTCATCCGGGAAGCTGAAGACGATTTCGTTATCCTTTGTCAGATAATACTCGCTTCTAGCCAGCTTGGCTACATACTCTTCATCTTCCAGGAGACCGATATAGTAAGCCAGTTCTTTCTGCTGTAGGTCCAGAGATTCCAGTTCCTGCTGTGCTACCACTCTCTGTTCCTCCAGATCCTGAAGTTTAACATAATTTCTTGCCAGAGTACTTCCAGCCAGAACAACCGGAAGCATGCCTGCTGCGACGATGATACGCATCCTTCTTTTCAGCTTTTTATGTCTTTTATGCGCTCTAATATTTTCCAGGGTCTTCGTTTCTATAAAGTCGTTTTTCATACGGGCAATACGTGGTTTTTTATTTCCCATAGTGATTGCTCCTCCTTCTTCCAATTCAGGGAATCGTGATTAAAGTATACCAAGAATAAGTCGAATGATAAAGATTCTCTGGAGAGGAAACCGGTCCAGAATTAAATTGTAATGAAAAAGACACAATCAGTTCCGCTAAATCAAGCGGTTCTGATTGTGTCTAACTGATCAGTCAGTTGTTGTCAGACTCCTTATAGGTCTCTTCCAGCACAGTATATAGATCTTTTGCTTCATCTTTTTTCGTTGTGTCTTTTATATTATCGACTCTAACTTTCAGTGTTTTGTTTCCGAACTGTATCGTCAGTTCATCTTCAACTGCTACTGAACTCGAAGATTTAGCTGTCTTTCCATTGATCTGTATACGGTCTTTATCCGCAATTTCTTTTGCAACAGATCTTCTTTTGATTATACGTGACACTTTAAGAAATTTATCAAGTCTCATCTCTCAACCTCTTCTCTTCCTGTTTGATTTTCTGCCAGATGGCATCGACTTCTTCCGGCGTGGATGCACTCACACCGTCAAAGACATGAGGGTGACGGCGTCTCATTTTGCGGTTCACACTTCCAAGCACCTCTTCGAATGTAAAGAGTCCCTCTTTTTCAGCTGCATTGGTCTGGTAAAGTATCTGAACAAGGACGTCTCCCAGTTCCTCCATCCAATTATCTATATCTTCCCGTTCGATGGCTTCGATCAGTTCTTCTGTTTCTTCTCTGATGTATTCCACCAGGGAAAGCGGGGTCTGCTCAATGATCCATGCATCCCCATCTTCTCCGGTAACCCTGTCTATATAATACTGCAGAGTGGACAATGACGTGATTTGTTCGTCCTTTGATAAAGGAGGGACATACAGCGACCTTAAATTGAACACGCCGTCAAAACGGTCCATTTCAAATAGCGGCAGCCACTGTACTTTTTCATCAGATGTTCCCGCGCCATCGATAACTGCCACTTGATGATCATCCGGATATTTTTCCATCAGAGTCAATTTGACCTCTCCTGCCATTAAGGCATTAAACACCTGCATGACAATGAGGTGCTGACCAGTCTGTACCAGATCATGATTCAGCTCAAAGGAATCAACCAGCTGGAACCCTTCGACCGGATCGATGCGGACAGCTTTGAAAAGATCATCGAGAAAACTTTTTCCGTCCAGGATTTCGACCTTGTCATATTGTTCCAGCAGATCCTTGACCGTCTTCTCAGCAACCATAGGATGACCCGGAACGGCGTAAAGCACTTCCCTGCTCTGTGCTTCTTTTATCAGCTTTTCGACAATCGACTGATAAACCTGACTAAAATCTTTACTATACTGGTCGTAGAGGTAGTCCATCGATTCAAAGACGAGTCCTTCTTCTTTCATTTCGTTCAGGGCAGGATGGTCCGATGTTCTGACGATTATCGACTGACTGCTCATGAGCCTCTCATATACACTCAACGGCATCTGCCGCTTTTCTCCAGGTCCCAGCCCGACTATAGTGATGGTGTGCATAACTGCCTCCTTATGATGATGTATTGCCAACTGCTTGATGCTGCCTGCTCCGACAGCATCAGGCAGCATATAAAATTCTTTGTTCATTGCAGACAATTCGTCTCAGTTCTGGACGGATACTTCTCCTGTCTGACCGGATTATTTCTGTGGATCAGCTGACTGTTTCTGCTGTTCCTCTTCTTCTCTTTTCTCTTTTTCAATCAGATACTCAGCTGTATTTTTAGAAAAGAGAACCAGCGCATCCAGCCATTCATTGACAGACGTCAGTCTGGTCAGCTTAAATGCGACAGTCAGTTTCTCCTCTGCCTGCATATCTGTTTTCAACGTGATCGGTTTAAGCGCCTTGAACACTTCAGGAAGTGGAAGACGCGTCGTTCCGGCCTTCGAGAAGACGACAGTCAGATTGTTTCCATCACGCTTAATCAGTTCTATTAGCGCCTGTTCACAGTACATCTTGAGCAGACCTACTGAGAGCAGATCTGCGACTTCCTGAGGGTAGTCCCCAAAGCGGTCGATCAGTTCATCCTGAAGTTCTACATAGTCCTCATCGGAAGAAAACTGTCTGATACGCTTGTACAGCTCGATTTTCTGACGTTCATCCTGGACATACGTTCCAGGCAAGTAAGCATCGACCGACAGATCCATTTCCACCACCGTTTTCTGGTGACGCTTGTCCCCGCGTTTTCGTGCAACTGCTTCTTCGAGCATCTGTGAATACAGATCAAATCCGACACTGTCGATGAATCCGTGCTGTTGCTGCCCTAAGAGGTTACCAGCCCCACGTATGGCAAGGTCTCTCATGGCAATCTTGAAACCTGATCCGAGTTCGGTAAAGTCCTTGATCGCCTGCAGCCTCTTTTCACTGACTTCTGTCAAAATCTTGTTCGGCTGATGCATGAAATACGAATAGGCGATTCGACTGCTCCGACCGACCCGTCCCCTCAACTGATAAAGCTGGGACAAGCCCATACGGTCAGCATCCTCTACAATAAGCGTATTGACGTTAGGGATATCGACTCCTGTTTCGATGATCGTCGTTGTGACGAGCAGATCATACTCTCCCTGTATGAACTGGTATAGAATGTTCTCCAGCTGAACTTCTGTCATCTGTCCGTGCGCATGCGCAATACGGGCTTCAGGAACGAGCTGCTGGAGTTCGTCTACCCGCTGCTCGATCGTGCTGACACGGTTGTGCAGATAGAATGCCTGACCGCCTCTAGCCATTTCTCGTTTGATCGATTCAGCTACCACTGCCCCATTCATCTCCATAACGTAAGTCTGTACCGGGTAGCGGTTGGCCGGCGGAGTTTCTATCACTGACAGATCTCTCACACCCAGCATGGACATATGAAGAGTCCGGGGAATAGGGGTGGCCGTCAGCGTCAGTACATCCACCTCGCTTTTCAGCTGTTTCAGTCTTTCCTTGTGCTTGACTCCGAAGCGCTGCTCTTCGTCTACAATAAGCAGACCCAAATCCTGAAAGACAATATCTTTAGACAGAACCCTATGCGTTCCGACGACGACATCTATGTGCCCTTTTTTCAGTCCGTCGACAGTTTCTTTCAGCTGCTTACCTGTACGGAAACGGCTCAGCAGTCCGATCTCCACAGGAAAGTCAGCAAATCGTTCCAGCATAGTATTGTAATGCTGCTGAGCCAGAACGGTAGTCGGCACCAGAAATGCCACCTGTTTCCCGTCCTGAACTGCTTTGAAAATGGCACGCATAGCTACTTCTGTTTTTCCGTAACCGACATCTCCTACGATCAGGCGATCCATAGGCTTGTCTTTTTCCATATCTTTTTTCACTTCACGAATCGAGCGAAGCTGGTCATCCGTTTCTGTGTAAGGAAACGCATCATCGAACTCCCTCTGATAGGCATTGTCTCTGGAGAAGGCATAGCCGGTTCTCTGCTCTCGTTCAGCATACAGCTCGACCAGCTCATCTGCTATGTCTTCAACCTGAGAGGCTACTTTTTTCTTCGTCTTCGCCCAGGATGTGCCTCCCAGTTTATTCAGTTTGGGGGTTTTCCCTTCTGAAGACACATACTTCTGGAGGAGATTCAGCTGTGTCACAGGTATGAACAGTTTCGATGAATCCTTGTACACAACACTGAGGTAATCCTGATGCACCCCACCGATTTCCATGGTTTCCATGCCCATGAACTGACCGATCCCATGATTGACATGCACCACGTAGTCGCCTTTGTCCAGTTCAGAGTAGCTTTTCAGTCTTTCAGCATTCGACAGATTCTGTCTTCTCGGTTTCTTTTTAGGCAGTCTATTGAAGAGCTCTTTCTCTGTCAGTACCGCAATTTTTTCATGAGGCAGCTCAAATCCCGTCATGACACTTCCACTGATGACCTGGATAATGCCTTCTTTTAAATGATCCCTGTCCGATAAGGTGCTCGGAATCTCAAAATTGAGAAGAGTCTGATGTACTTTTTCCGCCCTGTCTTCACTTTCTGTCATGACAATGACAGTATAATCCTGTTTCACCCAGCGGTCCATTTCCGTCTTGACCAGGTTCATCTGTCCAAAGAATTTCTGCATCGTCCGATACTGAAAGGCATGGATGCTGTCCAGTCGGAGTCCTTTCATTCCTTTCTGGAACAGTGAGAAATAAAGCTGATTCAGTTCTGAACCTTTGAGTGTGTCTCTGAAATTTTTCGAGAAGGACTGATTGATGAGGATATTCCCCTGAGTTAACTGGGATGTAACCCATTCACCCTCCTCTCCTTCCAGTCTTGCTTCGTTTTCAAGTATACGTGGGTATTCATCCATGACGACGATCGCATCATCCGACGCATAGTCGATGAGGGTCGCTTTATTCTTATACAAAAGATCCGCATATCTGACCAGCTCTTCGCTGTAAGTTTCGTCTTTGATCGTATCCATGATATCCCTGACTGTCTCATTCAGATTAGTCTGCTGGTCTTCGTCCTTTGTTTTTTTCAGTGACGAGGCCAGTGCTTTCTCAAACCGGGTGATGATGGCATCTTTTTCCTCTATACAGAGTAAGGTATCTGTAGCAGGGATGATTTTTACGGTTTCAATATTCTGTTCAGACCTTTGAGTGTCCGCATCAAAGTACCTTAGTGAATCGATTTCCACATCAAACAGCTCAATTCTGACAGGCTTTTCTTCAGTCAGCGGATACACATCGATGATGCCGCCTCGAATGCTGAATTCTCCAGGAGCGGATACTTTCTGCTCCCGCCTGTAACCCATCTCGGCAAGTTTCCGCTGGAGCTGCTCAAGCTCTACTTCATCTCCGATAGAGAATAAAAGCTCTGCCTGAGCAAAGAGGACCGGATCGGGAAGAAGCTTTCTTGCCCCGGCCAGAGAAGTGACCACCACTCCCGGTTTATTTTTCAGCATGAAATCTAGAGCCTTGACGCGCTCTGCCCGGGATTCCGGAGAAGAGACGGCCATTTCAGCATGGATCATATCGTCCACTGCAAACAGAAAGAGCTGGTCATCAGGAATGAGACCAGTTAAATCGGTTATGAGCTGATTGGCATGATAGACATTTTGAGTGACCACGACGATCTGTCTGGATTCTTCTTCAAATAATGATTTGAGCACTAATGTCCGCGCCGATCCTGCCATTCCAGTTATGAGGTGCTTCCTCTTTTTTCCCATTTGAGAAAACAGTTCTTTAACGGATGGTTTCTCACTAATTAATGTGTGTAAGTCTGCCACGCTATTTTCTCCTTTTCTATAAAATTCATTTAGTTGAATTGTGTCATCGTGTCAGTAAACGAATGACCCTCGACCCAGTATAAAGCGGCATCGGCTGCTTTCTTCACTGAAAGCAGCACCTCTTCATGCGTCGATTTGTGAAAGGGACTCAGGACATGAGAGACGACTGACTGATTCTCGTATGGGCGTCCGACACCAATTCGGAGACGATTGAACTGTTTCGTCCCGAGATGATCGATCATACTCTTGATGCCATTATGTCCACCGGCGCCACCCTTCTGTCTCAACCGGACTTTACCGATCGGCAGGTCCATATCATCATAGACGACAACTATGTCTTCCTCACTACAGTCATAGTAGTCCAGCCACTGTCTCACTGAACGTCCCGATTCGTTCATATAAGTCTGAGGCTTGATCAGGATGACCTTTTCAGTTCCGACCATCCCTTCTGCATAAACTGATTCAAAGTTGGACTGGTTGAATGTCCAGCCTCTTTGAAAAGCTATTTCATCTAATGTAATAAATCCAATGTTATGTTTAGTCTGAGCGTATTTAGCTCCCGGATTGCCTAACCCTATTATTAATTTCATATTATAGAAACTCCTTAACGTTTTGTACATGCAAAAAAAGCTGAACGATACTGTCGTTCAGTTTTTTATTTATTCTATTGTACCATGTTTTGAAGTCACTTTTCCCTCTGGTGATCAATCAAGTTTTTTTAATGAATGTCTCCTGACATTTAGGGCAAGTCACCCGCAGTTTCTTCCTTCCTCTCGGGAGACGGATCTGCTGTCTGCAGTTAGGACATTTAACGACTTTATACGCTTTTCGCTGAGCCCACCTGTTTCTTAGTTTCCTTGTTCTCAGTTGAACGGTCTGCTTGACAGATAAATATTTCTGAAGTTCTCTATAACGATTCGCCTTATCTCTGGAGAGAATCCGGAGAAAACCATACGCCAGCAGGGCAACCCCCACAGCCGATACCCAGACCCCTCCGATAAAGTTAGCCAGCATACCGAAAACCAGGCCGGCAGCCATCAGTATTTTTGAAAATTCATCGAAGCCATAGCGACCAGTCATGTAAAACAGAATTTTCTGAAGCCATTGCATATTAGTCATTCCTTTAATTTGCTGTTATTTCATCAATTATACTATAGGAGTATTAAGATTATATGAAGATTCCTACAAAAAACCAGAGGCTTCCCTCGCTCAAGAGAAACCTCTGGTTTGAATTGTTTAAAATTATTCTCCAGGAGCTAAGATGATGATATTTTCCCATCGAACAAGTTCTTCGACGTCGCCTTCATCTCCTACTTCATACAATTCTTCTTCTGATACACCGACTTGGAATTCCTGATCAGAATCTGTAGCTTCAACTGTAAAGCTGAATGCTCCATCTTCAACTGCAGGTGTTTCTACGACTTCGCCGTCCTGAAGAACGTAGGCATAGACGTCTCCTTCTCCCACAGCTGAACCGTTAACTGTAGCTTCTCCGTCTTCAGGTGTGAATACATATCCTTCCTGAGACCAAGTTCCACCAAAGATTTCCAGCTCGATAGGCGCTGTGAAGCCAAGGTCGCTTCCGATACCATCAATGATATCATGTGGGCTTTGACCGTTGCCGCCATCTTCATCAGTGTCGTCTTCTACTTCTTCATCGATGTCTGGTGTCGGACTTGGATCTCCATCTGTATCACACGCAGCTAGTGCAAGTGTAGATACAGCCAGCAAACCTAATAGTTTTTTATAACTCATTTTGTACATTCCCTCCTAATATATTACATCTCTTTTATATAAGAGATAAATGGGATAGAACTATCTATATAATTTCGCTCGTCGTTATCATACCACAATAAAAAATATATGACAATTTTTTTACATATATTTGTCAATAAATCTTTAATGTTCTCTAAACCTCCAGAACATGCAGTTGACTAAACTGTCCGCCCTCCTTATTATATAAGAGCTGTACCGTGCATCCATGATTAAAAGCTCTCGCCCGCATCCAGCAAAACGACTATACCAATCAGAAAAAATAATCAGTAAAAATGGTTGACTTTTAACATATTTGCTTTTAATATTATTATGCTTGCATAAGCAGCCATTACACCGCAACATGACTAACAACTATACCACTTAAAAAAAGTGGGCTAAAACATTTAATCTATAAGAAAGCAGGGATACACATGTGTGGAATCGTTGGATACATTGGATCGAAAGACGCTAAAGAAGTACTATTACACGGACTTGAAAAACTGGAATACCGGGGCTATGACTCTGCCGGGATTTATGTCATCAGAGAACAGAATGACGGCCATTTATTTAAAGAAAAGGGCCGTATTGCAGCCTTACGAGATAAAGTCGACGGATCGGTCGAAGCTAATGCCGGAATCGGACATACCCGCTGGGCTACTCATGGTGAACCTAGTGTACGCAACGCCCATCCTCATCAGTCAACTAGCGGTCGCTATACCATTGTACATAATGGTGTGATCGAAAATTATCAGGAAGTAAAAGATGCTTATCTTGAAGATGTTGAACTGGTCAGCGAAACTGACACGGAAATCATTGTTCAGCTGATCGCCTGGTTTGCAGAAAACGAAGGTCTGGATACACTTGATGCCTTCAAAAAAACCATCGTGACCCTTGAAGGTTCATACGCCATTGCTCTGATCGACAAGGAAGATCCAGATGTTATCTATGCCGCTAAAAACAAGAGTCCTCTGCTTCTAGGTAAAGGAGACGGCTTCAATGTTATCTGTAGTGATGCAATGGCTATGATCAAGGAAACGAATCAGTTCGTAGAATTAATGGACAAAGAAGTTGCAGTCGTGACTAAAGACAGTCTGTCCATCGAGAACTTCAGCGGCGATATTATTGAAAGAAACCACTATATCGCAGAACTGGATTCCAATGACCTTGAAAAAGGAACCTATCCTTACTATATGCTTAAAGAAATCGACGAGCAGCCAGCCGTTATGCGTAAGCTCGTTCTGAAATATCAGGATGAAGAAGGCAAGTTGTCCATCGATCCTGAAATCGTCAGCACTATGATGAACTCAGACCGCATTTATATTATCGCGGCCGGAACAAGTTATCATGCCGGTCTAGTTGGCAAAAAACTTCTGGAAGAGATGACGAATATTCCAACAGAAGTGCATGTATCAAGTGAATTCGGCTATCATACGCCTCTGCTTCCTGAAAAACCATTTTTCATCTTCATCTCTCAAAGTGGGGAAACGGCAGACAGCCGTCAGGTACTGGTCAAAATGAATGAACTGGGTCATCCGTCTCTTACTGTGACAAACGTGGCCGGTTCAACATTATCCAGAGAATCCAACTTCACTCTGCTTCTGAATGCAGGTCCGGAAATTGCTGTAGCTTCTACAAAAGCGTACACGGCTCAGATTGCTGTTCTGGCTATTTTATCTGAAGTGGTCGGTATAGAAAAAGGTCTGATCGATGAGCCGACAATGATTCACGATCTTGGCATAGTTGCAAATGCTATGCAGACGCTCGTTGATGAAAAAGACGTGATCGAAGAGCTTGCATCTGAATACTTGAGCATCACACGCAATGCGTTCTACATCGGTCGTGGCATGGACTATCATGTCGCTCTCGAAGCTGCACTTAAGCTGAAAGAGATTTCCTATATCCAGACAGAAGGATTCGCTGCAGGTGAATTGAAACATGGAACGATCGCTCTGATTGAGAAAGGTACACCAGTTATTGCGATCGTGACTGAACAGGCTGTAGCCGGACATACCCGCGGCAACCTTCAGGAAACACGTGCACGCGGCGCTCATACTATGGTCATTTCAATGGATGGACTGGACCGCCCGGGTGACCACATCGTGATTCCTAAAGTCAATCCACTGCTATCAGCTTTAGTCAGCGTCATCCCGACTCAGCTGCTTTCATACTACTGCAGCCTGCATCGTGGGAATGATGTAGACAAGCCTCGTAACCTGGCTAAGTCAGTAACTGTTGAATAATCATACTGATAGTGATCTAAAATAATCTAATGCCCCCTGCGAGCTGTCCATCAGACGGTATTGCGGGGGTTTTACATATAGTCTTCCAGTTCGTTAACCACCGACGTGTTCTCGCAGGAGATTCGGTCAGTTCATATGAGTTTGCTTCCTTACTTCTCTGTTCGACATACTCACAGGACTCTTTACCTGTAGTTTGCAATACCTCTCAGATTCTGATCAGCTCGGATAGTTCTGCCCCCAGTCGTACCGAAACTGTTCAATGATGCCCATCCTCCATTATTTCTTCTAAAAATCGAAATAAGAAGAATACCTCTATTAATCTTCACTTTCAACTCTGTGGATAAGATGTGGATAAATACAAAATCATTCTTTCTAATTACGTCTACATCAATAAATGTAAAAAAACGGGCCCTTTTAAGGTCCGACAGACTTTTCTAAATCTGCCTTCTCTTATAAGGATCCCGCTTTTGTATGCTATTATCTTATTTTAACAGAGCTGTCCATGATTCATGTATCCTGTCAAGCATGTCAATAAGTCGCTCGCCGACTTCCTTGTAGGAATCTGTGTCCAGATTAGCGAGTGACACCCGGACTGTCCACTTGCCTGAGCCGAACGCTTCTGATTTAAGCAGCATCAGGCGCTCTTCCTCAGCCAGTTTCGTAACGATATCCGTCATCGTCCAGCTGGACTGGATATACTCTTTGAAGTCTGATCCATACCGTTTATTAAGCAGCCATTCAAAGTCTATTTCACAATAGTAAGCTGTATTATATTCTTCGACCGGCATCATCAGTCCCAGAGAGTTATACAGCAGCTGCCCCCTCTTCTGACAGATCTGAATGACCTCCTGTTTGTAATGGCCTTCAGTGTCAAGCAAGGCATAGAGACTGAACAGCGTCATCATGACCTGCTGTGGCGCAGATAGACCAGCTGCATGGTTTAGCGCTACTGACCGGCTGTCAGCCACCATTCTGTCAATGAAGGAAATCCCTCTTGGGTCTGACGTCAGTGTGCCGTACCGCTCATCAAGCGTCACTTTCTTCTCCTCAGGAAGCTCTTCTAATCTTCTATCAAACACATTGTCTTTGGCCAGGGCGATCGTTCCGATTCTCCATCCCGTCGCACCAAAGTATTTAGAGTAAGAATAAATGCAGGCAGCATTGTAAGGAATAGCTCTAAACAGCGATGTGAATGATTCAAGGAAGGTGCCATACACATCGTCAGATAATATCATCAAATCAGGATTATCCTTTTCAACAATGTCTTTCAGCTGTTCAATCGAATCACCGTATATCGCATTCGCTGTCGGATTACTTGGATTCACTACAAAAACTGCTTTAATGTCCGTATTCCTTAATTTATTCAGTTCGTGTTCACTGAACTGATGACTTGTCTGTCCATCGATTGTCATGATTTCAGACCTAATATATTCTACATCGAATTCATATTCCGGCAGTTCAGGAATTTCCATGTAAGGCGCAAAGGTTGGGATCATCAGAGCGATCTTATCTTTGGGCTCCAGCAGGTGGTTGTTCACTAAAGACTTAAAGGTATAGACGATTCCAGCTGTTCCTCCTTCGACCGCAAAAATATCGAAGGGTTCCGTCTCACCTGAGAACAATTCATGGTGAAGATACTGCTTGATCGGCTGTTCGCACGCTGTTAGCACGCGCTCAGGATAGGGATAGTTATCCCCAATTGTATAGTCGAGCATTTTAGTCAGCCACTGTTCTCTCGGCATGCCCAGCAGATGAGCAGCGTTTGCCCAGATGTTTCTGAGCATGTCAGCTCCATCCGATTCTTTTTCATTCAGGAAGGATTCGAATCGCTCCGTTCGTCCGCCTTCTTCTTTGATCATAGTGCCCAGACTTTCTTTTTCACTTATGACCGTTTCTTTTACTGCAAATTCGCCTAGAAGAAAATACGCTTCTCGGGGAATAGGGGCTGTCCAGTTCGGATTCCCTCGTCCGGCATTCAACCATTCTTTCGTCACATCTTGTGACCCCATACGATTTTCCAGATACAGCGACAACTCAAACGGACTTAACCTTTCTAAATCTTGCTTCAAAATTCCACTCCTATTATTTTTTATTTCAATTACTTGTTAGACCTCTTAACCGTTAATGAGTATAACAAAGAAACCGGCAACCCTGTAGTTATACGGAATCTATTTAATAGAGTCTCATAATCTTCTAACTTTCTCCTTATATATCTGATATGACCGGATGACTAGTCACTCGCGCCTGTCCACACAAAAAGAGAACTTCCATGACGAAAGTCCTCCTTCATTATTATTTACTTCATCCAGTTACTGATTTCATTTAGTCGCTCTATTCTAAGGTTTGGCAGGCCTGCACGTGACAGTCCATGACTCGATTTAGGGAAGAGAATCAGTTTGGTCCTGACTCCCTGTTTCTTCATGGCTGTATACATCTGCTCACCTTGTTCCTGTGGGCATCTCAAGTCTTCCTGTCCGTGGATGACCAGCAGAGGTGTCTTGATATTCTGCGTATAGGCTAACGGAGACATTTTCCACAGGTCTTCCATTTGAGAGACGTCTCTTTTTAACTGGAATTCTACGAAGAACGCGCCCACATCACTGGTCCCGTAGAAGCTGACCCAGTTTGATATGCATCGCTGCGTTACAGCAGCCTTGAAACGGTCAGTGTGTCCGACGATCCAGTTTGTCATAAATCCACCGTAACTTCCACCTGCGACATATACATTCGACTGATCGATCTCCGGGTGCTGTTCCAGTACATAATCCGTACCCAGCATAAGATCCTCATAGTCCTTGTTTCCGTAATCGCCGAGAATGGACGCAACAAAATCCTGTCCGTAGCCGTTTCCTCCACGAGGATTCAGAAGGATTACACCGTATCCTTCAGCTGAGAGCTTCTGCATCTCATGGAAGAAGGTTTCTCCGTAACATACTTGAGGCCCACCGTGGATATAAAGAACAGCTGGATGGTTTTCACTCTTGTCCACAGGTGGAACGTACCATCCCTGGATATCCCAGTCGTCTGCTCCTTTGTACCAGAATCTTTCCACAGGCGTGATTTGATGCGTGTCTTCAAACGCTGCGTTCGGATTATACAAATCAGTTACTTCCCCAGTTTCGGCGTTGAGCAGCCCAAGAACACTTGGTGTTGTCAAGTCAGAGTAGGTGACTGCAAAGGTAGAGGCGTCCACAACATCCCCATCTGTAATATGAAACGGCTTGTCCACCAGACATTTGCTGCCGGCGGTTTTGTCTCCCTTATACAGTTTCAGCTTGCCATGTTCGGTCACTGGATAGACAAAAGAGTCATCATCCAGCCACTTGATCGGAAATCCCTTGGTTTTCTGCTGGAAATCTCCAATGATCAGATCACCGACATATTTATCCTCGACTGACAGTGACTCGAAAGTGTGGTTTGCTCTGTCCCAGCCGTAAATTTTATCGAGGGTTACAAAAGCATGAGAAAAATCATTTCCAGTAAAGAGGAAATAGTCTTCCGACTCGTTTACAGCTTCAAATGAAAAGCTGCCTTCCGGTATATCTTCAGTAACGAGGCGGGCTGTCTCCGAGGCAATGTCGTATTCGTAGACGCTTGCTCCGTAGACCCATTCGTCATCCGGATTCAGCTTATCCACATAGAGCAGAAAAGATTCGTCTTTAGAAACATATTAAAGGCGGAACGGACGGTCTTTCTCAAGAATGAGCGAAGATTCCTTTTTGGACACACTGATTTTTTTTACTTGATACAGTCGATCTTTTTCAGTAATCCCCTGGCCATCCATCTTATATTGCAGTTTAGTAATCGTCACTGGCTTGACTTTGTCATCGGACTTGCTGTCACTCTCTGCTTTCTCCTTATCCTGGTCGGGATCGACAGTCGTCTGATAATAGAGTGCCCCACTGTTACTTGTCCATTCAAATGAGCTGACGCCTTGTTCCTCATCAGTCAGAGCAAAGGCAGTTCCACCTCTCACTGGCATCAGGTAAATCTGAGGCTTCTCGCCTTTTTTACCGGCCAGAAAACTGATCCATTTCTTGTTCGGAGAAATTTTGATTTGGGAAGGATTCAACTCTTCATCGATCCACATGATCCGTTCCTTCGATTTCTGATCGATGCTCCACAAAGAAGTCAGGTAGGCATTTTTTTCTTTGTCCGTTCGAGTTTCCAGATAAAAAATACGGTCATCCAGAACAATTGGCTGTGATACATTTTTCAGGTCAAACAGGCTTTCACTTGTTATATGCTTCATTCCACTAAAACTCCTCTTCTGATTATCATGTTAAATACTCGTTAAAACTCTTTCATTATTTTCTCATTTATATCTATGTGCGTCAATGTACAAAATTTCCATATTGTACAGTCAGCTTCTCATTAGTTTTGACGATTATCTATGCTATACTAATGGTATAAAAAAGGGAAAGGAATGATCATATGAACGTCAGAAAAAAACAGCAGAAAATCATTCTCATAGGTGATGGAGCTGTCGGTTCAAGTTATGCCTACTCACTGATCAATCAGAATATCGGTCAGGAGCTTGGCATTATCGATGTCAATACAGAAAAGGCAGAAGGAGATGTCATGGACTTGAACAGTGCCTTGGCCTTCACTGCACCTAAGAAAATATATGTGGCTGATTATGCGGACTGCCATGATGCTGATCTGGTCGTCTTTACTGCCGGAGCTTCTCAAAAGCCTGGCGAGACCCGTCTGGATCTGACTGAAAAGAACCTTCGCATCACTAAAGATGTCGTGGAAAAGGTGATGGCCAGCGGATTCAATGGCATATTCCTGGTTGCAACGAATCCAGTAGATATCCTGACCTATGCTGTATACAAGTTGTCCGGTCTCCCTTCTAACCAGGTCATCGGAACTGGAACCTCGCTTGACAGCGCTCGCTTCCGTCAGGCAGTTGCCAATCTGCTGGATGTGGATGTAAGGAACGTTCACGGCTACATCATCGGCGAACACGGGGATACTGAATTCCCAGTCTGGTCACATGCTAACGTTGCCGGCCTTCAGATCAATGAATGGCTGAACAATAACCCGGATACAGATGAACAGGCCCTCGTTGATATTTTCTTCTCCGTTAGAGACGCCGCTTATGAAATCATCAAGCGTAAAGGTGCGACATTTTACGGTATCGGAGTATCGCTGGCCCGCATCACCCGGGCCATTCTGAACAATGAAAATGCTGTCCTGCCTCTGTCAGTTTACCTTGAAGGAGAGTACGGACAGCATGACATCTACATCGGCTCCCCTGCCATCATCAATCAAAGTGGGATCGACAAAATCGTCGAGATTCCACTTAATGATTCCGAAAAGGAAAAAATGACTCATTCGGCAGATACCATCAGAAATCACCTGAAAGAAGTCCTGGATAAAAATCCGGATTTAGGATTCACGATCTCTGACTGATATTTTTGCATCTTCAAGTGATCTACAATATAAAACAGGGGCCGTCAGCCGATTTATACCAGCTGACGGTCCCTGTTCATTTTGAAAAGAACAGCCGCCACCGGACGTTTTCTCTGCTCCCTTATTACAAGAGTTTAGAGAAAAACATTCAGGTTTCGGCTGTTTTATTACATTGGTATGATTATGTCATCTTCTTCGTGAATTTCCTGTCCATCCTGATTCTCTGCATGAATCTCGATTATGAGCTGATGAGGCAAGACAACAGCTGTTTCGCCAGGCTGACTGATCCAGCCTCTTCTCACTCCGAGCTGATCCGGACTGTTGTCTTCACGGTTGCGAATACGCGTGCCGTCTACTTCAATGATATTGTACTGACCGTCACGAGGTTCGAGCCTGAATTCCTCTTGTGGTGTTTCCTCGCTCAGTTCCACACAGTACACTTCTTCTCCAGATATTTTAACTGTAGCAATGATCCGGGCGTCCTCATCGATGCTGCTCAGCTGATAGCCGTATACAATATGCGGGATGAAGGATGCGACCAGAAGAATGATGATAATGGCGACGTCCAACGGTTTCATCTTTCTCAAATGGAAACGAACCTTATCTATCACCTGACCGCCTCCTTTCCTTTAATAAAGACGCAGGCTTTTAAACATCAGATACTTATCCTTTAAACTGCTTCTCAAACAGTGGGGATACTGAACGGTTTTCATGGATCCACTTGATGGCATGACCCATCAGTTCACCTACGCTGACTTGAACGACTTTATCAATTTTCTTGTCTTCTGGAAGCATGATGGAATCCGTGACCACCATATTTCTGATTGGGGAATCAGCCAGACGTTCCATAGCAGGTCCGGAAAATACCGGGTGAGTCCCACAGGCATAGACTTCTTTTGCTCCTTTTTCAATCAGAGCATCTGCGGCAAGGGTAATCGTTCCCGCTGTATCGATCAGGTCATCGATCAGTACGGCTGTTTTCCCTTCAACATTACCGACAATATTCATGACTTCTGCTACATTGGCTTTTGGACGGCGTTTATCAATGATGGCAATAGGTGACTTCAGGAACTCTGCCAACTTTCTGGCACGAGTCACTCCTCCGTGATCAGGAGAGACTACGACTGTGTTTTCTCCTCCAAGATTTCTGTCGATGAACCAATTTGCCAGAAGTGACGCACCAAGCAGATGATCAACTGGGATATCGAAGAAGCCTTGAATCTGAGAAGCATGAAGGTCCAAAGTCAGCATACGGTCAGCCCCTGCCTGAGTGATCATATTCGCGACCAGTTTCGCCGTGATAGGTTCTCTCGAACGAGCCTTACGGTCCTGTCTCGCATAACCGTAATAAGGCATGACAATATTGATCGTCTTGGCACTTGCACGTTTCAATGCATCGATCATAATGAGCACTTCCATCAAGTGATCATTAGTCGGCGCAGAAGTTGACTGCACAACATAGACATGGTCCCCACGAATACTTTCTTCAATGTTGATACGGATTTCCCCATCACTGAACTTGTTGACGGATACTTTTCCTAATTCTACTCCTACATCCTTCGCAATCTTTTCTGCTAATGGCTTGTTGGAACTCAATGCAAAAATCTTCAGTTTTGGATCAGAATAATGTTCGGACATGTCGGCCTCCATAAATTTTATCTCATTGTTTTTACTACTATAAGTGTATGCCTAAGCACTGAATAAATCAACTGTACAAGGGCGTGAAAGCCCTGTTTTGAAGAGTTTTCTAATTTTTATGAGGCATTTTCTTAAAATAGCCCTCTTTATTTACTTGACGAGCACGAGCAATCGCCATCGCTTCTTCAGGAACATCATCAGTAATCGTAGATCCGGCTGCCACGTAGGTATTTGCATCAATTTTAACGGGTGCGATCAGGTTCGTATTGCAGCCAATAAAGGAATTATCTCCGACTTCGATGTGGTGTTTCTTTTCACCATCGCAATTGACGAATACCGTTCCGCATCCTAGATTGATATTTTCTCCTAGCGTGGCGTCACCAACATAAGTCAGGTGGCCGACTTTCGTGTTTCTTCCAAGAGTCGCTTTTTTAACTTCTACAAAGTTTCCGATGTGTGCATGTTCTTTCACGACGGATTCTGGTCTCAGGTGACTGTTGGGTCCGATGTTACTCTCATTTTCCATTATTGATGATTCAATCATCGAGCTCTTCACATGAACACCGTTGCCGATCTGGCTGTCTTCGATAATCGAATGCGCTCCGATGATACAGTCCTCACCAATGGAAGTTTGTCCTTTAAGATAGACGCCGGGTTCTACAAGCGTGTCCTGACCAATCACCACATCACTTTCAATATAAGTCTGCTCAGGATCGATAAAAGTTACACCATTACGCATATGCTGCTCATTGATACGTTTCTTCATCAGCTTACTGGCCTGAGCTAATGCCACGCGGTCATTGACTCCCAGAGCATCTTCCTTGTTCTCAAGCTGGAATGCAGAAATAAGCTCATTCTGTTTTTTGAGGATTTCCATAACATCCGGCAGATAATATTCACCTTGGGAGTTATTGTTGTCCACTTTTTCAAGTGCAGCGAATAATGCCTTGTTGTCGAAACAGTAGGTCCCAGTATTGATTTCCTGAACTGCCTGTTCTGCTTGAGACGCATCTTTCTGTTCAACGATTTTAGTGACTGATCCATCTTCAGATCTGATCACGCGACCATAGCCAAACGGATCATCCGCGTGAGCAGTAAGGACGGTAGCCTTCGCATTCACTTCTTCATGATGAGCCATCAGCCCTTCAAGTGTCTCCTTAGTCAGAAGAGGTGTATCTCCACAGATAACCAGTGTGGTTCCTTCCTCGTTTTTCAGGATCGGTGCAGCCTGTTCGACCGCATGAGCTGTTCCCAGCTGTTCTTCCTGGAGGACATAGTCACTCTTATCGCCTAGATAGTCCTGAACGGTTTCAGCACCGACACCTGTAACTGTGACGATTTTATCCATTCGAGCGCCAAGTGCCTGATCGACAACATGACCGACCATAGGTTTCCCCATTACCGGGTGCATCACCTTGTAAAGTTTGGATTTCATTCGAGTTCCCTGTCCAGCTGCAAGCACTACTGCAAATCGTTTAGTCATTAGTTTCTCCTCATCATTTCTATTTATAGTTCCCATATCATTGCTTAATCAGTATGTCCAAAAGGGCATACAAAACCTCTTTACATCATACTTTATGACTAAGCTGTTTTCAAGTTTCATAAGGTGTATTGTTTGTCGTATTTATTACAGTTTCCTATAATTAAATTATATTATAAATGAGTGAACTACCCACCACTTAAATCCTCCGGATTTTGAAGTGGGGGCTTCCTAAGAACTCCATTCTTGTCTGCACAGATTTCATGCAGACAGAGGAATCGGATATGGGTAGGCTCAAAAGGCAGTCCCTGCCTCATAGGTTTTCTTTT